>CAZDYO010000017.1:0-14390 GCA_964509555.1 uncultured Acidimicrobiales bacterium | reverse complement strand
ATGAGCCAAGTGTCGATCACGTGGGTGCCTTCGATGGTGCTGGTCTGGAGCCAGTCGGTTCCGTCGGGCGGAATCACCAACACGCCGTACTTGCCGGCCGGGATGTACTTGATGACGACCGTGCCGGTCGAGTCCGTTTGACAGTTACCACCCGGATTCGCCGCATCAATGGTGGGCTGTCCGTTGATGTCGAGATCGCCGGCATCAAGCTTCAAAGGGTTGGTTCCGCCGGAGACGACGTAATTCGTGCACAGGGGATTGCCGAAGTAGTCGATGGCGCGATCGCCTCCGTCTTCAACCACGACATCGAAACCGGGCAGACCGGGCTCGCCGATGTCGAACTGTGAGTTGACCTGGGCGTAGTCGTGGTAGGCCTGCACGACGAGCTGCGCCATCGGCAACTGGTCGTTGGTGACCATGTTGACATCGCTCGAGTCGACGGTCCCGTCGGCTTCGATGCGAATCCACGAGCCACCGAGATCATGGCCGGCGGTTCGCACCGACATCATGTAGCGACACCCGGGTGGCAGATCGACCGTGATGCTGGTGCCGGTGCCGCCACCGGTGAGCACGATCGGCGTGTGGCTGCTGACCGGGTGGAACGACGGGTGGTTGTCTTTGTTGGGGTCGAACGGATCCCCGGAATTGTCGAGAACGATCGAGTAGGTGTAGTCGCCGGAGAAGGGGGTGATCACACCGAACGTGGGCGACTGAGCGTCGCCGTCTATCGAGTTGAGCGCAACCGACACCGGGACCTTGTTGGGCC
The DNA here is from genome assembly GCA_964509555.1 of uncultured Acidimicrobiales bacterium. GTDB lineage: Bacteria > Actinomycetota > Acidimicrobiia > Acidimicrobiales > Aldehydirespiratoraceae > SZUA-87. The sequence continues at coordinate 13,624 of CAZDYO010000017.1, read as the reverse complement.
AGTCGAGGGCGTTGTTGGTGAACGCGTCGTAGTCGACCTCGGCAGGATGGTTGGTCTCGCACAGCGTGGAGGAGGCCGGTGGCGGCGTGACGCCAAACTGGGCGTCTGCCGATTGGGTGCCTCCCCCGATCACTGTCACTGTGGCAGCGGCGAGGGTGGCCACCGCCAAGGCGGCGCCGGCCAATTGCCCCCTGCGGAATCGGCGCCTTCTGCGCCGGCTGTTGGCAGTGTCGGTTGTGGGGTTGTCGAGCCCGCTCGCTGCGGTGGTCATCGCCCGGCTCCTGATCGGTCGTCGAAAAAACAGATTGGCCGGGCTCACCATTGGCTCGTCCCACCCTCGGTGACCGCTCTACCGAGTGGGAGTCAATGCACTCCACGTACTACGAGGGTCAGATTGGTCGGCGCTTCGCAACTGACAAGCACCCGTCTCACACCGAATTCACAACATTGGGATGTGGGCCGATTGGGAATTGCACATCGTGCTATCACCGTGACCAAACCCTTGGCTCAAGATGCTCCAGAGACTCGCTGACCTCGACGTAAGAAAACTGATACTCGATCTCGCGCTGGTGATCGCAGTGTTGTCGGTGTTCGTCTCGGGCGAGGTCGTCATCTGGTTTCATGTCGTGTTCCTTCTGATCGTGTTGGCATCGTTCACCCACGACCTGAGACCACTCCTCTATCGGGCGATACCAGCGGCCATCGGTGTCTTCGCCGGGCTGTTGCTCGCCCTGGCGAGAGACGAGATTCCGGCCGATGAGCTCAACGAACTGCCGATTCTCAGCGCGGTGGTGATCCTCGTCTATTTCACGGTCACCAAGCGGCAACGACTCACCGCCGAGGTCGAGGCGCAAAAGGACACGATCGACGAGATCCACCGGGCCAGCCAGCGCGAATTGCAGGATCAACTCCTGCTCACGCAGCGACTGCAGATCAACGATCGACTCAGTGCCACCGTGGCCCACGATGTCAACAACATCCTGTCGGCCATGCAGCTGGCAGCCGAGTCGCTCGCCGATGGGCTCGTCGATGCCGACGGTACTCAGCGGACCGGACGCGAGCTCGGTGAGTGTGTCCAGCGGGCAGGCGGGATTCTCAGCGAGTTGGTCGGAACCGCCCGTATAGCCAATCGCGTGGCACCGCAGCCTCCCGCCGATCTGGCGCGGGTGATGAACTCGATCACCCCGATGTTGCAGCGCCTGTGCGGAGACACCGTGGATCTGACCGTCACCCACAAGGGCGCATCCGGCCGGCTGGGGATTCCCCGTCTGAGACTCGAACAGGTCCTGGTGAATCTCACGATCAACGCCATCGATGCCGCCGACTCCGTCAACGCAGAGATCAGGATCACCTCACGCATCGAGGATGACGAGGCCGTGATCACCGTTGCCGACAATGGCCACGGAATTCCACCCGAAATCGCCGAGCACATCTTCGAACCGCTCTACACCTCAAAGTCGGATACGGGCGGGAGCGGGTTGGGGTTGTTCGCCGCGCGCGAGTTCATCGAGGACGCCTCGGGTTCGATCGAGGTGGAGTCACAAGCCGGCCGGGGCACGCTGTTCGAACTTCGGATCCCGGTGATTCTCACACCGGATGATCATGCCCCAGCCAACCAGTCGCTGTCCCCATCGGCTCGCCGACTGGCACTCCGCGTGCTCCTCGCCGACGACGACCGCTCCATCCGGCTTGCTCTGTCACAGGGACTACGTGCAGCCGGCCACAACGTGACCGTGGCGGCCGACGGTGAGGCTGCACAGAATCTGATATCGACCGCTGCCGAGGAATTCGATGTACTCGTGCTCGACGCCATGATGCCAGGCGTGTCGGGGCTCGACCTGATCCAGATCCTCGGCGTGGAACATCCTGATCTGCCCATACTTCTCATGTCGGGCTACGAACGTCTCGAGCCCCAGATCAACAACCCGGACCAGACCGTGAGATTCCGCCGTAAACCCTTTGCTGTTGCCGACCTTCTAACCGATCTGCAGATTCTCGCCGACGGCCGCCGATGACGATGTCGACACTGCTCGATCAGGAATCCGGCTCGAACCGGTAGCCAACTCCCCACAGCGTGTCGATACACGATCCGCTGCTGTCGGTCACCTTCAGTTTCGTGCGCAATCGCCGAACGTGTTCGGTGACCGTGGACTCGCCCACCCACCCGACTTGGGCGTCCCAAACCAGGTTGAGCAACTGAGGCTTGGTGAGAACCTGTCGGGGATGGTTGACGAAACAGGCCAGAAGGTCGAACTCCCGGGGGGTGAGGACGATCTCGATGTCGTCGAGTTTCACCGACCGCCGCGCGAAGTCGACCTCGAATTCGGCGCCTGAGATCAGAGCCGTGTAGAGCTCGCCATCAGAATCGTCGCTGTTCGACGCTCGCGACCTTCGAATCAGATTGCGAGCCCGTACCACGAGTTCGCGACCCGAGAACGGCTTGGTCACGTAATCATCAGCCCCCATCTCGAGACCGAGCACTCGGTCGGCCTCGCTGCCAAGACCCGACAACAGGATGACCGGCGGCCCGCCTGCGGCCGAGATGCGACGAAGCACCTCGTAGCCCGACAAGGCCGGAAGACCCAGATCGAGCACCACCAGGTCGGGTGACAGTCGGTTGATCGCCTCGAGTGCCGCCTGACCATCGCACGCTTCGTAGGCCTCGAGCCCCTCGGCTATCAGCCGGTCCACCACACCACAACGAATGGCCGAATCGTCCTCAACGACCAGCACCGTGGCCTTTGGGTCGGTGTCATGCCTCTCAAGTGCCGCCACGCTTCACAACTTTCGGACTCGATCGACTACGGAATCACAACATGGCTACTGAGGGTAGCCCATGTAGCAACGGAGAGTAGTTATCAATTTCAGTTTTCACAATAGGTCGCCGGAACTGACATTGATTCGCGCCCACCGGAGCATGCACCGGACAATATCAGGAGTTTGCCGGCCGTTGTGACTCTGGTGGGAATCGTGTCTCATACTTGGGGCATGCGATCACGACTGTTCTCCCTCATTGCTGTTGCAACACTGGTTCTGTCGGCCTGCGGAAGTTCTGATTCGTCCAGTACCAACGATCCGGGAACCACCACCACGACGGCACCGGCGGTCAACACGGCGGCCCCTTCGACCACCTCGATCCAGCCGACCGGCGACACGCCGACCGACGGCCAACTACTTGAGGACCTGATCACCAAGGCCAATGCCGACGGAGAAGTGACCGCCGACGAACTCAGCCAGATGCTGGTTCTCACCGGCGTGCCCCAGGGCCAGGCAGACTGCCAGGCCCAACTGCTCGCCGAGCTCGGCATCAGCGACCCGACCGACCTGAGTGCCCTGTCCGGAGGTGGCCTCACCGCCGATCAGGCGCTGAGACTCACCACATGCATGAGCAGCGCCCTGGGTGGCTGACCCCACCCGGGAGGATCCGTATCAGGGCTTGACAGCCGGGAGCTTCGGGAGGTGCACGACCTCGGCCTCAACCCCTGAAATGCTCAGCAGCCAGCCGTTGGTGGCACGACGAATCTTCACCGCAAGCCTGCGGTAGCCGTCGTCGGCAAACCGGAATTTCAGAACGGCCGCCCTTCCGCTGCGCCAGATCCGAGCGGGCGACACACTCACATCGTCGGGATGAAGCAACCGACCGATGGGGGCACCGCTGATCGACTCGCTCCCGATGTGGAGCAGCTCGGCCAACCCGGTGCATCCGTCGACCACACACCATTCATCATCGACGAACACATCAACATGCTCGCTGTCGAGATGCTCCCGACCTGACGGCGGAGCAGTGAGGTCGACCGCGGACTTCGGATGGTCCAGCTCTGTGAATTCGGCGGCAGTCATGTTTCGGCTTCCTTGCATGCGAAGATGGAGGCCCGGCACCGCCAACACTTCGCGCGACCGCCCTGAGGTTTGGACGGATTTCGCGAAACCCTACGGGCACCGGCTCCGCGCCACGTCAGAAAGACGCCCTCGACCCGTGGGCAGCCATCACGATCATTGCCGCCCGGGTGTCGTTGTCACCCGCCATCTTGTTCATCGTGTAGGCGACGGTGAGACGGTTCTCGACATCGACCACACACATCGAACCACCCCAGCCCGCCCACCAGAACGTGCGATCGTTGACCCCCAGGGGGGTCGCCTCCGAGTTGAGCCCATAGCCGATGCCGAACCGAATCGGCGTGCCGAGTGTGCGATCGACGCCATCGGCCTGCACCTCGAATATGCGGTCGATCGTTGTCGGGCCCACGAACATTCGGCCTCCGGCTGAGCCACCGTTGGCCAACGGGGCCATGGCCAGCGCCACCGCCCGGGCATTGGTGTGGCCATTGGATGACGGCTTCTCGACGCGGCGAAATGACGCCGTGTTGACCAGCCCCAGGTTCCGAATCGAGCCCGCCTGGTGAAGGCGACCGTGTTCATCGGTGGCGGTCGAGTAGGGACGTGCCTCATGGGTCGACATGTCGGCCACCCGGTGGAACTCCTCGTCGGCCAGACCGACGTGGGCATCGATCCCCAACGGCTCGGCGACTTCTTCTCGAAAGAAACTGCCCATGGTCCGTCCGTCAACCCGTCTGATCAGCTCGCCGAGCAGCCACCCACGGGTCTCGGCGTGGTAACCGGACCCGTCCCCGGGGGTCCAACGTGGTGGCTGAGATGCCAGCCGGGCACAACATGCGTCCCAGTCGAACTCGTCGAGATCGCTGATCGGAGTGTCGAAGGTCGACAGCCCGGCCGTGTGGGACATCACGTGGCGAACGAGCACGCCCTCCTTGCCGTTGGCCGCGAACTCCGCCCAGTAGTCAGCCATGGGTGCATCGAGCGAGATCTCTCCCCGATCGTGGAGCATCAGCACGCACATGGAGGTGAACATCTTGGTGGTCGACCACACATTGACGATCGTGTCGCGTTCCCATGGCAGCTTGCGGGCGAGATCACGGTGGCCGCCCCACAGGTCGACCACCAGCTCGCCGTCGACGGTGACCGCGCAACTCGCGCCCAGGTCTCCCTGTTCGAAGTTCTGTTCGAACGCCTGCCGCACGCCACGGAATGCCTCGTCACAAGTTCCATCGACCATGTACACGAGATTAGGTTGACCATCGACTCTCGCGTGAGTCCGAACCGGAGGCTTCCGTGTGACCAACCAACCCGCCCCGAAGAGCCTCTGGACATGGGGCACCACCGACAACGAGCCGAGCGACGAGCAACGGCGGGGTGCTGCAGCCGCGGTCTCGGCGATGGTGGGTGTGGAGGTGACCGCACCACCGGTGCCTGATCCCGGCTCGATCAGCCTTCGAGCCCCGAGGATCTCGGTGCCGGTCGCCTTGCGCGACATCTGCACCACCGACACCCGCACGCGCGCCGCGTACAGCATCGGGGGTCACCCGATGGAGCTGCTGAAGGGCTTTCGGGGCCGGTTCGACAACCCCACCGACGTGGTCGCTGAACCAACCTGCGAGGAGGATCTCGAACGAATACTCGAATGGTGCGACCGCGACGGCCTGGCCGCGGTGCCATACGGCGGAGGTACCTCGGTCGTCCACGGAGTCACCCCGGCCGACACCAAGCCGACGGTCACGATCACGATGGCCGGCCTCAGCCGGGTGTTGGAGATCGATGAGACATCGCGGGCGGCCCGAGTCCAAGCCGGAGTGGCCGGCCCCGACCTCGAGGATCAACTCCGTCCGTCGGGCCACACCATGCGTTTCTTCCCGCAGAGCTTCCCGTGGTCGACTCTCGGGGGTTGGATCGCCACCCGTGCCGGAGGCCACTACGCAACCGGATCCACCCACATCGACGACTTCGTGGAGTCCACCCGGATGCTCACGCCGTCCGGTTGGATGGAGAGCCGGCGCCTACCCGGGAGTGGCGCCGGCCCCAGCCCGGATCGTCTGGTGCTCGGCTCGGAGGGCACGCTGGGAATCATCACCGAGGCCTGGGTTCGTATTCAGAAGCGGCCGGTGTTTCGGGCCAAGGCCACCGCCCTGTTCGACTCGATGGATGTTGCCGCAGAGGCGGTGCGACAGGTGGTCCAGACCAGGTTGTGGCCATCCAACCTTCGGCTGCTCGACCCGGTCGAGGCCCACAAGGCTGCCGGGGGTGATGGCGGCCATGCGTTGCTGATCGTCGCGTTCGAGAGCGCCAATCATCCCCAGGAGCAGAATCTGAGGCTGGTGATCGACATGGTCGAACGTCTGGGGGGCACCGTGCCCGATTCATCGGTGCGGGTCATCGACGAGTCCGACACCGTCGGGCAGGACGGCGCGGCTGCGGCGGCCTGGCGGAAATCCTTCACCGGAGTCAATGCCGGACTGATCCACGGTCTCGGATTCGTCACCGACACGTTCGAGACCGCAATCACGTGGGACCGGTGGCCGGAGTTCGATGCCCATGTCAGGTCGGAGGTCGGCCGGACCCTCGACTCGGTGCTGACCGCCAGTTGGCTGAGTTGCCGGTTCGCCTACGTCTACCCCGACGGCCCCGCCCCCTACTACACCTTCGGCGGACTGGGCACCAAAGGCGGTGAGGTCGAGCAGTGGCAGACGATCAAGGATGCCGCCAACCGCGCGGTGATCGAGGCCGGCGGAACCATCACCCACCACCATGGTGTCGGCCGACTTCACAAGAAGGGCTGGGAGGCTCAGACCCCCGACCTGTTCCGCGCCGGATTCACCGCCGTGAAGAACCGACTCGACCCCAATGGGATTCTCAATCCGGGCCTGTTCTTCTGAGCACGACCGACCATCACCCGCCGCTGTAACCTACGCGACGTGGACGAAACCCCCGACGAGTGCTGCGACACTGTCAGCCCGCCAGAAGAGGCGAGACGACTAGACGACGACGAGTTGGCAGTGATGACCAAAGCCCTCGGACATCCGGTCAGGCTCCGGATTCTGCGCATCCTGTCGGCTCGCTCGGCCTGCATAACCGGCGACATCGTGGCCGAATTGCCGGTGGCGCAGTCAACCGCGTCGGAGCATCTGCGGATCCTGCGCGAGGCCGGCCTGGTCAAAGGGGAAATCGAGGGGCCACGCACCTCATACTGCCTCGACCATTCAGGCTTGTCGGCTCTGAAACAAGCCGTCGACTCACTCTGAGACCATCTCCCCGGATGTGGTTGTCGACCCATGTCGACTGAGTATCATTCGTCTATCGTCGAACGACGAATACTCGGCCTCACCGGAGACCCAATGACCACAGCCGACTCTCGGACCGAGCCACGTGACGCGGATGTCATGCAGCGCTTGTCAATGCTCGACCGCTACCTACCGGTTTGGATCGGGGTGGCGATGCTCACCGGGATCCTGCTCGGCCGATCGATACCAGACCTCAACGACTGGCTCGACAAGGTGAAGATCGGAACGGTGTCGTTGCCGATCGCCGTCGGACTGCTGGCCATGATGTACCCCGTTCTGGCCAAGGTTCGATACGCCCGGGTGGGCACGGTGGCCACCGACCGTCGCCTCATGGCGTCGTCTCTCGCGCTCAACTGGATCATCGGGCCGGCGCTCATGTTCGCCCTGGCATGGATATTCCTGTCGGATCTGCCCGAATACCGCACCGGGTTGATCATCGTCGGGCTGGCCCGCTGCATCGCCATGGTGTTGATCTGGAATGATCTGGCCTGCGGCGACCGTGAGGCAGCCGCGGTGCTGGTGGCGCTCAACTCGGTGTTCCAGATCCTGGCCTACGCGGTTCTGGGCTACTTCTACCTCGAACTCCTACCGGGATGGCTCGGCTTCGAGTCGACAGCCCTCGGCGTGTCGATGTGGGACATAGCCAGGATCGTGCTGGTCTTTCTCGGCATACCGCTTCTGGCCGGATATCTCACCCGACTGTGGGGGGAACGCTCCCGGGGAGTCGAATGGTACGAGGGTGAATTCCTGCCGAGAATCGGACCCCTCGCCCTCTACGGGTTGCTGTTCACCATCGTGGTGCTGTTCGCATTGCAGGGCGACAAAATCACCAACCAGCCCTGGGACGTGGCCCGCATAGCACTGCCGTTGCTGGCCTACTTCGCCATCATGTGGATGAGTTCGTTCTTTCTCGGCTACCGACTCGGGCTGCCCTATGAGAAGAGCGCCACCCTGGCCTTCACCGCCGCCGGCAACAACTTCGAGTTGGCCATCGCGGTGGCAATCGGCGTGTTCGGTGTGAGCTCCGGTCAGGCACTGGCCGGAGTGGTCGGCCCGTTGATTGAAGTGCCGGCCCTGGTGGGCCTGGTCTACGTGGCGCTCGCGGCACGGAGCCGCTTCTACCCCGACGCCGCCGAGCCGGCCGTGGGTCAACCGATTCGGGCCGACTGACCGCCGTCGACGGGCAGGTTCACCCCGGTGACGAACTTGGCCTCGTCGGAGGCCAGGAACAACGCGGCATTGGCGATGTCCCATGCGGTGCCCATGCCGCCCTTCAGCGGTACCAGGGAATTGCGGGTGTCGATCAGCTCAGCGCGGTCGCGCCCCGAGGCAACGAACCCTTCGATCGCCATGGGTGTTTCCATGAGGCCGGGCATGATCACGTTGGCCCGGATGCCGTGCCTGGCGTTGCCCATGGCCACGCTGTGGGCATAGGCGTTGAGCGCGGCTTTCGAAGCCTTGTAGGCCACGATCCCCACCGAACACACCGCGGCCACCGATGACACGTAGATGATCGATCCGCTTTCCTGACGACGCATCACCGGCAACGCGTGCTTGGTGGCGAACACGGCCCCCTTGAGGTTGGTGGTCATGATCCCGTCCCAGATCTCGTCGGTCATGCGCGACGGGCTGGTGTCGTGGGTGCCGATGCCCACGTTGTTGTGGAGCACATCGATCCTCCCGAACCGGTCGACGCAGGCCGCCACGAACGCCCGGCACTCGTCCTCCACGGTCACGTCGGCAGCACACGCCAGGGCCTCGCCGCCGGCGGAACGAATCATGTCGGCGGTCTCCTCGGCCGATTCGACACGGCGGTCGACACACATCACCCGGGCCCCCTCCTCTGCGAAACGCAGCGCGCATGCCCGACCGTTTCCGACCGTGTCACCCGGCGTCTGACCGGCTCCGGCCACGATCGCCACCTTGCCTTCAAGTCTTGTGCCCATCCCCACGGTCTACCCCAAGCTGATATTTCATGGTTGCTTCATCATCAAAGGCTCATACTCCCGACCGATGATGACCGGGATGACCCACACCGACGAACCGCGCCCGCACCGACCCTGGCTCAAGCTCTACCTGCCGGTTGCGATCGTTTTTGTTATCGGGGTCGGGGCATTCGCCACCCGCGACATCTGGCGCTGGTACTTCGTTTCCGACAATGTCGTCTACGAGGCCCCCGACGCGCCGACCCTCACCGCCGAATCAGCCGATCAGACCGTCTATCGGATCGACCCGAGTCGTTCAACGGCTTCGTACACCGTGCAGGAGCACCTGGCGGGTGTCGATCGCAGTGCCACCGGGGTCACCCCCGCGATCGCCGGAGACATCCTGGTCGACTCGACCGATCCGACCAGGAGCACGGTCGGTGAGATCGTCGTCAACGTCGAGCTGCTCAGGTCCGACAACTCCCTTCGCGACAAGCGCATCCGCCACGACTACCTCGAGTCGAGCACCCACAAGTTCGTGAACTTCGTGCCGTCGTCCATAGAGGGGCTGCCCGCCGTTGTCGAGGACGGCAAGTCGTACGACATCACCATCACCGGCGATCTCACCGTGAAGACCACCACCGCACCGGCCACCTTCAGTGGTGGTGCCTCGATATCGGGCGGTGAACTGACTGCCCACATGAGCGCCGTTGTCAAGAGCTCCACCTACGACATCGGGCCTATCACCATCTCCGGCCTGGTCAGCACCAGCGACGATGTCACTCTCACCCTCGACCTGATGGCCGTCGATGTTGCCGGCGGTGAGCCCCCGGCGGCACCCACGGCAGTGGATCAGCAGGTGATCCACGACCCCAACGCGCCCGGCGACTTTGCCGCGGCCGTCATGCCGATTCTTGCCGACAACTGCGCCTCGTGCCACAACGCCGGAGGGGTCGGCGCCGGCACCTGGGCGCTCGACACCGCCGGCGACGCCGCACAGGTGGCTGAGGGCATCGCCATCGTGACCGGCAGCGCCTACATGCCGCCCTGGCCGGCATCGGATCTCGGGGTTGTCTTCCACGACTCCTGGAAGCTCTCCGACGACGAACTCCACACTCTCGCGCGATGGGCCGCCACCGGAGGAGCGATCGACGTACCGTCCGACACTCCGATCGTGGCTCCGGCCAACTCGATCAATTCGATCGAACACGATGTGGAGATGACGGCCTCGGCGCCGTACGCGGGCACAGAAGCCCTGCTCGACGACTACCGATGCCAGATATTCGACCCTCAACTCGACAGCCCATCGTGGGTGGTGGGCATCGAGTTCACCCCCGATCAGGTGAGCGTCGTGCATCATTCGGTCGACTACCACGCACCGGCGTCGCTGAGGGCCGCGGCTGAGGCAGCCGACGCTGCCGACCCGGGAGCGGGATGGACCTGCTACGGACTCACCGGCATCGACGACCGCGGTGCCCAGCCCGAACAGATCATGGCGTGGGCCCCGGGGCAGCAGCCCGAGGTGATGTCACCCGGCACCGGCATTCTTTTCGAACCCGGCGATTTCGTGATCGCGCAGATCCACCGCCACTACGAGGACGACTTCCCGCTCGACCGATCACGGCTTTCGTTCGACCTCGCCTCACCCGACCAACTGGCCGCGGCCGGGGGCGCGCTGGCTCCCATCACCCATCATGTGCTCATCGCCCCGGCCGAGATTCCCTGCACGGCGGATCAGAGCGGCCCCATGTGTGACCGCGACAATGTCCTGGCCCGCATCGAACGGGAATTCGGCGATGGCAGTGGCCCCGACCAGATTCTCAGGGCCTGCGGCAAGACATTGGCAGAGACCGCCGTGCTGGTAGACGGTGTGGCCCGCGGGTCGTGCGACACTCCCGTTCCGGGTTCGGCCGAGATCGTGAGCGTGTTCGGACACATGCACGAGTTCGGCGAGACCTTCCGCATGACCCTCAACCCTGGTCGGCCCGATGAGCAGATCCTGCTCGACATTCCCAACTGGAGCTTCGACTGGCAGTTCAACTACGGGCTCGAGTCTCCGGTGTTGATCAGGAAGGGCGACGTTGTGAGGATCGAGTGCAGCTGGAACCGGGCCCTGGTCCAGCAGACCGAACCCGCCTACGTCACCTGGTCCGACGGCACCAAGGACGAGATGTGCTACTCGGTGGTGGCGACGCGACCACCCGAACGGTAGCCCGGGAAAGTTAGCCTCCGGCCGAATTTTCAACTAGTCATGTAGCCATGTCCCAAGTTCCAGACCGCGCCCAGGTCGTGGTTGTCGGCGGTGGAATCGTCGGATGCTCGATCGCCTATCACCTCACGCGGCGAGACATCACCGACGTGGTGATCCTTGAACAGGGACAGGTCACCGGTGGCACCACCTGGCACGCAGCCGGGCTCGTGTCGCAACTGAAATCGACCCACAGCCTCACCCGCCTGGCCACCTACTCGGCCCGACTTTTCGAGGAACTCGAAGCCGAGACCGGGCAGGCCACCGGCTACCGAACCCCCGGATCCATTTCGGTCGCCTCCGACCATGAGCGTTGGGAGGAGATCCTTCGAGGCGCGTCGATGGCCAAGACCGTCGGAGTCGACACGAGAGTGATAGACCTCGACGAAGCCCGGGAAATGTGGCCCCTGATGCGTACCGATGATCTTGTCGGCGCCCTCTACATCCCCCGCGATGGGCAGACCTCACCGGTCGACACCACCGTGGCCCTCGCCAAGGGTGCCAAGCAGCGGGGCGCCCGGGTGGTCGAAGGGGTGGCGGTCACCCGACTCAAGTCGGAAAGGGGTCGCATAACCGGGGTCGAGACCGAGCAGGGCGACATCGAGTGCGACACCGTGGTGCTGGCCACCGGGATGTGGACCCGTCATCTCGCCGAACAGATAGGCGTGAAACTGCCGCTGCAGGCATGCGAGCACTTCTACATAGTGACCGAGCCGCTCGAGGGGATGGAACTCGGCATGCCCACGATTCGCGACCCAACCAACCACACCTACTTCAAGGAGGAGACCGGCAAGATCATGGCCGGCTTCTTCGAACCGAGAGGCAAGATCTGGAACCTCGACGGCATTCCCCGAGACTTCTGCTTCGGCACCCTCCCCGAAGACTGGGAACACATTGGCCCGATCTTCGAACGAGCCATCCACCGGGTGCCGGCGCTCGGAGAATGCGGCCTGCAACTCTTCTTCAACGGTCCGGAATCGTTCACTCCCGACGGCGTCTACCACCTCGGGGAAGTTCCGGAGATCGACGGCTGCTTCGTGGCCGCGGGCTTCAACTCGGTGGGAATCCAGTCGGCGGGCGGTGTCGGCTGGGTGATGGCCGATTGGATAGCTGACGGATGCCCGCCCATGGATCTGTCGTCGGTCGACATCCGCCGGACGTCACCATTTCAGGTCGATCGCTCGTATCTCGAGGATCGCATCTCCGAGAGCCTCGGCCTGCTCTACGCAATGCACTGGCCGTTCCGCCAATACGAATCGGCCCGTGGTATTCGCAAGTCGCCGTTCCACGATCGTCTGGTCGATGCCGGGGCGGTTCACGGCGAGGTGGCCGGTTGGGAACGTCCGAACTGGTTCGCCGCCCCCGGGATGGAACGCGAATACCGTTACAGCTGGGGCAAACAGAACTGGGTGGACGTCTCGGGTGAGGAGTGCCGCGCGGTGCGGGAACGGGTCGGGTTGTTCGACCAGTCATCGTTCGCGAAGTTCGATGTCACCGGTCCCGACGCTCTCGGGGCCCTCAACCGCATCAGCGCCAACGAGATCGACGTTTCCGTGGGCCGGGCTGTCTACACGCAGTGGTGCAACGATCGCGGAGGCATCGAGGCCGATCTCACCGTCACCAGGCTTGGCGACGACCACTTCATGGTCGTCACCTCCGCCGCGTCCGCCAACCGTGATCTCAATTGGCTGCGCCGAGGTTGCCGGGGGCTCAGCGTGAAGATCGCCGACGTCACCGACGATCTGCCGATGCTGGGGGTGATGGGCCCCAACTCCCGCGATCTGCTCAGCGAACTCTCACCCGACGATTACGGAAACGACGCCTTCCCGTTCGGCTCGGCTCGCCGTGTCACCGTCGCCGGCGTCGGGGTGCTGGCGCTGCGAATGACCTATGTGGGCGAGGTCGGCTGGGAGATCTACATCCCGGCGGAACACGCGCTCACGGTGTTCGACGCCATCGTGGCCGCGGGCGACCACCACGGCCTGGCGCACGCCGGCTACCACGCCATGAACACACTGCGAATGGAATCCGGATACCGACACTGGGGACACGACATCACCGACGAGGACACCCCGATCGAAGCCGGGTTGGCCTTCGCCGTGGCCTGGGACAAGCCCGGTGGATTTCGGGGTCGCGACGCACTCCTCGACAAGAAGACCCGGCCCCGCACCAAGCGGCTCGTGCAGTTCGTGCTCAACGACCCCGACACTCTCCTGTACCACGACGAGCCGATCCTTCGTGACGGCGTGATCGTCGGACGGGTCAGCAGCGGCATGTACAGCCAAGCCGCCGGACGGGCTCTGGCGATGGGTTATGTC
>CAZDYO010000016.1:0-14402 GCA_964509555.1 uncultured Acidimicrobiales bacterium | reverse complement strand
CGGGGTGGCCTGGCCCGAAGGCCCGATCGAGACCTCGATGTCGAGCAGCTTGGTGGACACTTCCTCGGGCGGGAGCTTGTAGGCGATGGCCCACCTGGGGGCCTTGGCGTCGGCCCCCAACTCGGCCTGAAGGCCGAGATCATCGACCTTGACCACCACGCCGTCGAACTCGTAGTCGAAGTCGTGGCGGCTCTTCTCGAAGGTGGCGATCCGATCAGCCACATCATCGATCGACGCGACCGACCGACTGTGTTCGTTGACCGGTAGACCCAGCGAGCCGAGCCATTCGAGGGTGGCTGTGTGGGAGGTGAGTTCGGGCCCGCCCTCAACCACACCGAGCTGGTAGCAGAAGAACGAAAGATTCCGATCGGCGGTGATCGACGGGTCTTTCTGGCGCAGCGACCCGGCGGCTGTGTTGCGAGGATTTATGAACAGCTTTGGTGGCTTGCCGGCGGCCCGGGCCTCCTCGATCTGGCGGGCGTTGAGCGCTTCGAATGACGACAGACGCATGTAGACCTCGCCCCTCACCTCCAAGATTCTCGGGGCTCCGGACGGGAGGCGATGGGGGATGTCGGAGATTGTCATGATGTTGCGGGTGACGTCCTCCCCCACACGACCATCGCCGCGGGTGGCACCCTGAACCAGCCGACCATCCTCGTAACGCAGCGAAATGGCCAGGCCATCGAATTTCAACTCGGTGGCGTAAGCCGGTACGGGTCGATCCTCGAGACGACGAACCACCCGCTCGCTCCACGCCCGCAATTCGTCGATGCTGAACGCATTGTGGAGCGACATCATGGCCATTTCGTGGACCACCGGAGCGAACGCTTCGTTTCGGGGACCGCCCACCCTCTGCGAGGGCGAGTCGGGGGTGATCAGCTCAGGGTGGGCCTGCTCGATCTCGATCAACTCGCGCAGCATGGAGTCGTAGTCGGCGTCGGGGATCTCGGGATCATCGAGCTCGTAGTAGCGCTCGGCATGGTGGGCGATCACGCGTTTGAGCTCCAACAGACGGGCCGCCGCCGACTTGGAGTCGGTGGGGTCGTGTGGGCTGATGCCATCGGGGTTCGCTGCCATGTCGCCGCGATACTACCCATCGGGTCCGACAGCCCCGGTTGCCCGTCGAGGCGGCATCGCTCGCGGGTACGGTGATCCACCGTGACATCGAGCAACGAGGCCGACACCCACACCAGCGCGCTGACCCGGCTCAAGCAATGGTTCCCCGCACAAGGCCCGGCCACACTCTGGGCCGCGCAGCCATTCACGGTCGGTCCTCTCATCGGAGACGCCCTCAACCCGACCCCAGACTCATTTCGAACCGCGGCCACCTGGATGGTGTGGCTGGCATGGCTGGCGGTGTTGATCATCCTGGCCGTACCCCGGCCCCTCACCCTCACACTCGGACGCATCGCCACCCCTGCCATCATCCCGGCCGCTGCATGGGCCGCGTTCTCGGCCGGTTCCAATTCCACGATCATCATCGGACTCGTGTCGGCAGCAGTGGTCACCATCGCCGTTCTCTTGCCGGTGGTCGGCGATCGATTCATCGATGCGGCCAGCTACGGCGACGAGCGTAGGTTCGCTCTACGGCCACCGGGCCCCGTTCTGGTGTTCCTGCTGGTTCCGACGTGGGCCATCACCGTCGTGGGAGTCGCCGCCGGCCCGATGCTTCTCGCCGACCAAAACTGGGTGATCGGAACCATCGCTGTCGTTGTCGGCGCATCTGCTGCTCTCGTCGGCTACCGGGCGCTCAGTCGGGTCACCAGTCGGTTCGTGGTGTTCGTCCCCAACGGTGTTGTGATCCACGACTACGGGGTCCTGGCCGAACCGGTCCTGTTCAAGACCCACGAGATCGCCGCGCTCGGTCCGGCCCGTGCCGACACCACCGCGCGCGACATCACTTCTCAGGCGCTCGGGCTGGCCATCGAAATGCGATTCTCCGAACCGATCAAGCTTCCGATGGTCACCAGCCGCGGTCACGCGGAGGAGTTGCCGATCGAGGCCCTCATGTTCTCCGCGAGCAGACCGGCGGCGCTACTGGCCACCGCGGCAGATCGCGGATTCCCAATCGGCTGAGCCCGCGGCCACCGTTCACGGTGGTGGCTCCACCGCTGGGGCCGCAACCTCTCCGCCGACCCCAGCGGCTCGAGGGACTGCCGCGCTAGAACTTGCACCCACCCAAACCCTGCGCCCGCAGGATCGCATATCGTTCGAGGCCTGCGGTTGCACAAGATGATGCATGACATGCAACACTTGTGTCGTGAACGGCGCCAATCCCGAGTCCGAGCTCAGAACGGTCATAGCCGATGGCCTCATCGCCCTCGACAGAGCCCACGGTGGTCGATACATGTCGAACGTGGCTCGCTCGTTGGGAGTCGAGCGTTCCACCGTAAGCCGGTGGCGGCAACGAAAGTCAACCGCCAACCCGGAGCACTGCGAGGAACTGGCCCGCCGATGGCCCGAACACTTCGACGCCGAACACCTCCTCGATCTTCACTTCCGTTCGATGCACGCCGGGTCGTCACCCGGCCCACGCACCGCCGGTCTCGAGATCCTCACCGATCCCGGTGCCGTTTTCGATTCCAGTTCCGCCGAACTCAGGCGGGAGCCGAACTCACCTGCCGACCGGGTGATCAACCATGCCGCTTTTCATCTCGAGCGATCGGGTCTCATCCCATTCGAGAGTGATCCCCTGTTCGGGCCCGAACTCAGGTCGAAGCTCACGGGTTTCCATGAGATCGAAGCCCTGAGAGCCAGCCAGGGATGGACCGTACGGCTGGTTGTGAGCGCGGGAAGCATTCGACGTTTCGCCTCGATCGACAGAATGGTCCGGAATATCGAGGGCCCCAATGTCGAGATCCACGCGTACGACCGGACCGTGCCGTTGGTGATGGCCCCGCTCTCGATCGCCCACCGAGCCGTGTTCATGGTCCATGATCACCGACGATGGGAACGCCCGGGGGCCGCGCTGCTCATCAGATCCAGGTCCGCGGCTGAATGGGCCGACAACTACTTCTCCGAGTTGATTGCCGACGCACCATTCCGGCTGCGAAGCCCGGCGGGCGTCGACGAAGCCGGGCTCGCCGACTATGAGCAGGCCCTGGCCGATCAACCCTGATCAACGGCCGGCGATGCCCCCGCCCACAACGACATCGTCGACATAGGCCACCACGCTCTGGCCGGGGGCGATCAGCCGGTGGGGCTCGGCCCATCGCACCAACATCGCTTCGGCATCTACAACGCCCAACGCCGGCGCGCCATGAGCCGAACACTGCACGGTTACATCGGCGGTCACCGGTTCACCCGTCCATCTCCACGACTCGAGCTTGGTGAGCGCTCCGTTGAGAGCTTCACGAGGGCCTACGGTGACCACCGCCTCGTCGGGGTCGACATCGATCACGTATCTCGGGTCGGTGCCACCGGCCAGGCCCAGGCCCTTGCGTTGACCGATCGTGACCAGTTCGATCGCGTCGACCGCTCCCACCCGAACACCACTGCTGTCGACCACCTTGCCGGGCCGCAAGGGAATGCGATCTCCCAGAAACGCGGCCCGACCATGCTGGTTGGTGATGAAACACACATCCTGGCTCTCGGGTTTCGATGCCGTGCGCAACCCGAGATCGGCAGCGATCGCCCTCACATCGGCCTTGGTCATCGCCCCGACCGGCAGGATCAGCCGGGACAGCACCCCGGGATCGATCACATGCAACACATACGACTGATCCTTGGCCGGATCGGCCCCTCGGGCGAGTCGGGGGCCGGCCGGGGTGTCGACGATACGGGCGTGGTGGCCGGTCGCGATACGGTCGAACCCGAGGGCCTCGGCCCGGTTGAGCAGGCGATCGAACTTCAGATGACGGTTGCATTCGATGCACGGGTTGGGGGTGAGCCCCCTCGCATGATCGGCGGCGTATGGCTGCACCACATCGCGTTCGAAGTCGTCGCCGAAGTTGAACACGTGGTGTTCGACACCGAGCTGATCGGCCACGCGGCGGGCATCGTCGACATCGCTCACCGCGCAGCACCCGGTGTCGCTCTCGCCCCCCCAAAGCTTCATCGTGACCGCCACCACCTCGTGGCCGGCATCGAGCAACAGGGCCGCGGCCACCGACGAGTCGACGCCTCCGGACATGGCCACCATCGCCGGACCGCCGGCCATGTCAGCCACCTCCGAAACGGCTGAGTCGGTCGACGGCCGCGGGAATGACACGCAGGGCCTCGACAACATCGGACTCGGTGGACGACGGCCCCAACGACAGACGCAGGGAGCCGACAGCGATGTCGCGGGGGACACCCATCGATGCCAGCACATGTGACGGTTCCTGGGCGCCCGCCGAACACGACGATGCCGCCGAGGCCCGAATCCCCTCGGCGTCGAGCAGAAACAGCAGAGCCTCGGCCTCGACACCACGCAGGCAGATGTGAGCGATGCCGGCCACTATGTGGTCGCGGGAACCGTTCGGGGCGGCGGTGACCACCACCTGATCGGGAAGCTCGGTGACGAGACCATCGATGAGCCGATCCCTCAGAATGCGAACACGGGCGATATCGGATTCCTGATTCGCGACGGTGGCGGAGACCGCGGCGGCAAAGGCCACCGCACCGGCGACATCGGGCGTGCCGGCCCTACGACCCCTCTCCTGACCGCCTCCGAGAATGAGCGGCTCGAGTTCGAGCCCCCCGCGCATGATGATGGCCCCGGTGCCGACCGGCCCACCAATCTTGTGTCCGGTGATCGAGATCAGATCGAAATCAGACGCCACCGAGCGAAGATCGAGCCACTGCACGGCCTGAACGGCGTCGGTGTGGAGGAGAGCCGCCGGTGCGTGTTCTCGAACCACGCCGGCCAGTTCGGGTAGTGGGTTTGTGGCACCCGTCTCGTTGTTGACCGCCATCACCGACACAATCGAGACATCATCGGCATGATCGAGCACGGCCGCCAGCCCGGCTGGATCGGCGGTTCCGTCCGGCAACAGGCCGAAGGTGAGACCACCAGAGTGTTCGACCGGCTCGAGCACAGCATGGTGCTCGCCTGCGCTGCACACTGCTGTACCCCCTCGCGTGGACAAGGCGCCCCGGACAGCGAAGTTGTCGGCCTCCGATCCACCGCTGGTGAAAACCACCTCCGACGGTAGGCAACCGATCGCCCCGGCGATCAAATCGCGGGCATCGTCGAGCGCTCTGCGGGCATCACGCGCCGCCTTGTGGGATCCGGTCGGGTTGGCATGATGACGACCCGATGCCTCGATCCAGGCGTCGCGAGCCTCCGGGCGCATCGGCGAACTCGCTGCGTGATCAAGATAGATCTCGTGGCCGGTCATGTCGGCAGTCTACGGATCCGGCCGGCCGACGAACCTGGTGTAGGGACCCGTGGGAGGAGGCGGAGGGGGCGCCAGCGAGGAAGCCGTGGCCGGGTCGGCGAGCTGCTGAGCACGCGCCGCCACACACGCCAACCAGGTCTCGGGGTGAACCGTCGACGGTATTTCGGTGCCGAGAACGGCCGCGACACGGGTGGCCAGGTCGGTGGCAAGCGCGGCGCGGGCATCGGCGCTGAGATCGGGGGCCCTGAGAAGGACCGAACGGATGAGTGCCCCCTGTGAGGCATCGAGTGCGGTGGTGTCGATGGAGTCGACGACGGACTGCAGACCCCAGGGCGTGGGAATCACGACCTCGTGATCGGCGATCTGGTCCATTGAACGTCTCTCGTTGATCACATAGGTGCCGGCGGCCATGTCGCCCAGCCTCTGGCCGTGTTCGCTGCTGATCGCGGCCACGACGGCGGCGCCACCCGCGGTGACCAGAATGTCGATCAGCTGAAGCATGCTGCGAATGGCTGTGTGGCTGAGCCTCACCGGGCCGCCTTCGGTGGTCACCACCCGCAGACCCATCGCGTACTTGCCGACGGTCCTCCCGTTCCATCTTGATTCGATGACCATCGGATAGACGAAGACCAGTGCGAAGCCGATCACGATGGCCAGGATCAGGGCCAAGGTGGGGTTGGAGGCCGACACCACCACCATGACGATCATCAGTGTGTAGAACACGAACAAGAGCATGATCGAATCGATCAGCCGGGCCAGCAGACGGGAGGCCACGCCGGCCATCGCGAAGTCGAGAACCACCCCCTCGGGGGTGACGATCGTTGATTGGGCGACGCCGTCGTGCACTTGACGTAACCTAGGCGATCAGTGGACGTCGACCAGTTCATACGGCGAAACGAACCGACCTGGGTACATCTCGACTCGGTGATCAAACGCGTCCGGTCCCCCCGGCGACGAAACCGTCTCGATGGGGAACAACTCGACGATCTGATTCGCACATACCAGAAGGTGTCGTCTCATCTCAGCTACTCCCGAACCTGGTACGGAGACACACCGGTCACGGCTCGGCTCACCAGGCTCGTCGGCGATGCCAGTGCCGCCATCTACGGGCCCGGTGAGAAGACCGGCAACGTGCTGGCCGACTTTTTCACCAAGGGGTTCCCCGGGGCGGTGTGGCGATCCAAGAAGTTCATTGCCATCGCCGCGTTCATTCTTCTCGCACCGGCGATCTATGTCGGGGTTTGGATGACGTTCTCCGATGCCGCACTCGAAGCCTCGGCGCCGTCCGCATTGCGCGAGTCATACGTGCAGCAGGACTTCGCCGACTACTACTCCTCGCAACCGGCCGCGCAGTTCTCCACCCAGGTCCTCGTCAACAACATCCAAGTGTCGTTCATGGCCTACGCGCTCGGAATCTTCGCCGGTATCGGGACCGTGATCGTGTTGATCGGAAACGGCCTTGGAGTCGGTCAGGCCGGCGGCCTGTTCCATGCCGCCGGCGAGGCCCCCAGATTCTGGGGCCTGATCCTTCCCCACGGTCTTCTCGAGCTCACCGCCGTGTGTGTGGCCGGGGGTGCGGGTCTCCAGCTCGGATGGGCGGTGGTGAGCCCCGGTGATCGAAGCCGGGCCGCCGCAGTGGCCGATGAAGGGCGCAGATCCGTGCCGATCGTCATCGGCCTGGTGCTGGTCTTCATCACCGCCGGTCTGATCGAGGGATTCGTCACACCCAGCGGGCTTCCCACATGGACCAGGGTCGGTATCGGCTTGCTCGTCGAGGCCGCGTTTCTGCTCTACGCGTTCGGCCTCGGTCACCGGGTCGAAACCGAGGCCCTCACAGTCGACCCGTAGCCTTCGCCCGTAGGTACACGTCGGCCAGCATCCCCGGCAACACCCCCACCGGAGCGTCGACGACCATCGCTCCGAGCGATCTCAGCCGAACCGATGCCCGATGCCTCTCGTCGAGTGAGGATATCGCCGCGGCCCGACGTCGGGCGTCGTCGCCGTTGTGAACCTTCTCACGGGCCCACCGATGCACATCGGGGTCGCTCGACGCGGCCACGACCACGAGGTGGGTTTTCGATACCAACGGAAGCGCCGGGACAAGCGTGTCGGATACCACCTCGCCGATGATGTCGGTATGGATCACCAGCATGGTGCGGCGATGAAACCGCCCGAGGGTCGAGGCGAACGCGCTGCGGTAGTCGGACTCCACCAGCGCCGGCTCAACCGCGAACATCGCCGAGGTGACAGCCCCCAGCTGCGACCTGCGGTTGGAGGCCGCCAGCACCGTGTGGACCGACTTGTCGAAAATCACCAGTCCGCACCGGTCGCCGACGCCGGTGGACAACGCGGTGAGAGTCATCACCGCGTCCATGGCGTGTTCGAGTCGCGGCACCCCGTCGACCCGACCGGCCATGACCCGTCCAGAGTCGAGAAGGTTGATGACCGTCTGGTTGCGTTCGGCACGATACGTGCGGACGATCGGTCGGCCCACACGAGCCGTGGCCGCCCAATCGACCCGCCGGTACTCGTCATCGACGGTGTACTCCCGCAGCTGGTCGAACTCGGTGCCGGAACCACGAAGCCGGGTGGAGCGCACACCGGAATGGAGCAGTCTCGCCCGGTTGATTCTCAGCTCGGCTTCTCGACGCGACCGGAAGTGGGGGTGGACCCGTGTTTGGCCCGGCACCCCTCGCGAACGCTGGCGGGCCACCAATCCCAGCCGGCCCTCTGATCGCACCACGACCTCCGTTGGCGTGAACGAGCCCCGTCTCGTCGGGCGAAACGGCACTTCGACGGTGGCGGTGGCCTGCGGCGGAATCGTCAGGCGGGTGCGCCGCACCTGGGGTCCGAGCGAGGGTGCGAGATCGTCGGAGATTGCCAGCCGCAGCGGCCGTGGGAGTGGATTCGTGATGGTCCAGACGACGGCCGCCTGCTGGCCGATCGTGGTGACCGGCGGAAGCAGCCTCTCGAAGCCGATGTCGCCCGGGTCGGGGGCGGTGAGGAGGTCACCGATCATGAACCCCAGTGAAATGACCAACCACGTGGTGAGCGACCACGGCGACAGATCGCGGGCGAATACCGCCACCACGAACTGCACCACGGCACCCGCGGCGACAAACATCGACAACCGCTGGGTCGGGACCGGCACGGCAGAGGCCTCAGCGGGGGGCCGGGGTGGACGACAAGACGGATTCGAGTACCGAGTCGGGTGTGACCCCGTCGAGTTCAAGCTCGGGTCGGAGCTGGAGGCGATGCCGAAGAGCGGGGGCGGCCACGGCCTTGACCTCGTCGGGGGTCACGAACTCACGGCCCGAGAGCCAGGCCCACGCTTTCACGGCGTGGAGGTGGGCAGCCGCTCCGCGTGGAGACACCCCGAGCAACACCGCCGGATGCTCCCTGGTGGCCCGCGCCACATCGACCACGTACTTGCGCACCGGGTCCTCCACCCTGAGGTCCACGACTTCTCGCCGGCCGGCCTCCAGGTCGGCTGCCGTCGCCGCGGCCACGACACCCGCACCGGCGATGTCGTGGGGGTCGAAACCGTCATCGTGGCGACGCACGACCTCCAGCTCCTGCTCCGCCGATGGGTATCCGACCTCGAGCTTGAACAGGAAACGGTCGAGTTGGGCCTCGGGCAACGGATAGGTGCCTTCGTACTCGATCGGGTTCTGGGTGGCGATCACCATGAACGGGGTCGGTAGCGGGCGGGTGACCCCGTCGCCGGAGACCTGCCGTTCCTCCATCGACTCGAGCAGGGCCGCCTGGGTCTTGGGCGGGGTGCGGTTTATCTCATCGGCGATCAAGATGTTGGTGAACACCGGGCCCTTTCGGAAACTGAACTCCCCGGTGGAATCGAGCACCAATTGCCCCAACACATCGGACGGCATCAGGTCGGGCGTGAACTGAACCCGCTTCACATCAAGATCGAGGGCTGCCCCGAGGGTCTTCACCACCAGGGTCTTGGCCACCCCGGGGACTCCTTCAAGCAACACGTGGCCTCTCACGAGGAGTGCGGCGATGAGCCCCGACACCACACCGTCCTGCCCGATCACCACCTTCGAGACCTCGGCGCGTACGGCTTGGACCGCCTCGAGAGGGGTGCGGTCGCGGGACTGGATGTCTTGTGTCACGTTGTGGTCCTTGGTGTGAGAACATCGTTGCGGATCCTGTCGAGATGGTCGGCCAACTCGACCAGGCCTCGGTCGTCGCTCACCGTTCGGGAGCGCAGAACGTCGAGAATCACCGCCGCGGCAATCGTTGATCTTGATGCTGCCAGCTCAGCGAGGCGCTCATCGGAGATGCCGGGGGATGCCCCGAGACCCCTCTGCAGTTCAAGACGAAAACCGGCGACAAGAGAGCCGACCGTGGTCGAGTTGTCGACCTTGCGGAGAAGCCGGCCGCGGGCGCGCACCAGTTCGTTTCCGGCTATGGCCACAGGCTGCGGTTCGACGATCGGAGATCCGAGTCGTCGGGCCTTCGCCATCGCGTAAACCAGCCACGCGACGGCCAGATCCAACGCCACCCAGCGGAGATAGTCGGGCATCAGATCGAAAAGGCCCCTGGAGCCATCCCCCACACGGCGATCCCTCTGGCCCGGCCCCGCCACAGGGTTGTCAGAGGTGAGAGGCGCCCGCAGCGACCGGCGAAGCACCCCAACCGAGCCCTCGGAGTCGGGGACCATGAGCGCAACCGCCAACACCGCGTTGTCGGCGGTGTCGAGCTCCGAGTTGGTGAACGCAGCGGCTCCCCCGACCGCGACGATGGCCCCATCGCCCACGCTCCGCATCACCACATAACTGCCACCATCGTCTCCGAAACACGAAGCATCCGAACCGGCCGTGTCGTAGAGAACGGTTCTGTCGACGACAACCCGGGGCACGTCGCCGAGACCGGAGAACCCCTCGAGCGCAAGCAGGTCGCACACTCCCCGGTCGATCCCGGGAATGTCGTGTTGGTCGGCGGTTCCGAACGGATCAGGGGCCGCGGTCGCGGCAATGTCGGGGACGAACGGCGATCCGGGATCGGCCACCACCAGGGTTCCTCCGTCGTCGACCCATCGACCGAGAGCACCCGCCGCCGCCGGACTGAGACGGTCTGACAGAAGGACGGCCACATCGGTGTCCGACTCGGGCACGCTGTTGAACACCGTCACCGTCCCCGCGAACTCACGGAGGACCAGCACCAGCCCCTTGGCCCCATCGGGCTGGGCGCTGTCGGGATCGAGGGGCGCGGTGGAATCACGCCCGGCGAAGGCGATGAGCACCAGACCGATGATGAGAATGCCACCCACCAGCAACCGGCTTCGCGTGATCATGGTGCCCCGCCCCCGGAGGTGACCAACCCGCCGGCCGCCAGCAGCAGGGACGTGAGCCTGCTCATCTCCGAGCAGGCGTGGGCGTCGACATCGGCATCGCCGTAGTAGGCCCGTTCGAACATTTCCGTGGCTGTGTCGAAGTCCGGTGAGGTCTCCGGATGGACCGCCAGGTACTCGGCGCGGTATTCGCCGGTGGTGCGGCCCGGGACATCGGCCAGGACCCCGGCCACGACCAACGACGACACCAGTTGCCGATAGCGGGCCAACGCCGCTTGTTTCCAGCGTCGCCGGGCCTCGGCCTCGGCGGCCTGCTTTGCCAGCCCGGCCGGATCGGCGGGCTCACCGAACACGACCACCAGACCTTCTTCGGGGGTACGGCGACGCCTCGATCCCAACGCCCGCACAATGGCGCGAACGACGACGACGATCACGACCACGGCACCCACCACCACCGCCACCCGGATCACCGCTCCGAGAAGACCGGCACCCGTGCCGATACCCCCGGCGAGGCGACCGAAGAGGTCTGAGATCCGCCCGCCGATCCAGTCGATGGCCCTCTCGATGATGCTGCGGTGATCGCCGAACTCCGGCCGGGAGAGAATCTCCCTGGCCGCATCACGGACCGCCCCGGGATCGGCGGCAGCTGTCACCTTGGGAACCTGTCGACCATCGCCAAGTGGAGGTCGATGCCCTCACGTCGCACTCGTAGATCGAAATAGAACGCGACCGTGGCCGCGGCCAGAAAGGCGGTCGACATGATGCCGCTGATCATCGTTCCGACAGCCACGAGAATCCAGCCACCGTTCACTCCCAGCACCAGCCCCAGCACGGTCGGGAGCCCACCGAGGACCGACCCCAGAACCGACGCGATCAACCCCGAAAGCAGGAAGAACGACAGCGCCGATCCGTAACGACCGCGAACCAGCCGTACCGATCGTTTGATCGCCGTCACGGGACCGACCCCTTCGACGGCCATGACCGGGCCGACAACCACGAACAGCACGGCGATGAGCAGCGATCCGACGACGAACCCGACTAGAGCCACCACCTCAAGCAGATGAACCATCAGCCATGCCAGGACGATCCAATGCAGGCGTTTGCCCACCGAAGCCAGCACACCGACCACATCCGGGTCGCGGTCGGAATACCACGAGGTGACCACCAAACCAATGGCCACGCCGGCGATGGTCTGGATCAGTGATCCGGCCACGAACGAGAGGGCCGACGAGGCCACAGCCGAGCCGAACCCCTGGCCGGCGACCGTGGGGTCCCCGAGCAGGAACTGATTGTCGAAACCGAGAGACCCCCGGCGCAGATACGCCGACAACACTGCCAGCGGTACATGAAATACGGCCACGATCGAGAAGAGAAGCACCGGGGCCGACCGCACCAGTGCGAACCCCGCGTCGAGGACCTCGATCAGCGACTGGGGCCGCATGGGAAGCGGACGGGGAAGGTCGGCAGCCGAGTCGGTCGGGTCCTGGCTGCTCAATTGGGAGAATGTCGGTCTCGACGCGGATGGCTGCGACGTCTGTGATCCGGGCGTCGCCCATTGGTCGCTCAAGTCATCCCCCGCATCGTCGTGTGTGATCGACCCGGCATGTGCCGAGCCGCTACATCATGCAACACGGCACACTGTGGGTCATGCACGGCTACCGATCCGACACCTACGGCGAGAGTTTCGCCGACGTCTACGACGCCTGGTATTCGGATGTGAGCGACGTGGCGGCCACGGTCGAGAAGATCGCTGCGTTGGCCGGGCATGGGACCGTGCTCGAGCTGGGGGTCGGCACGGGCAGGCTCGCCATCCCGCTGGCCGCCGCGGGAACCGAGGTCGTCGGTCTCGATTCTTCGCCGACCATGATCCGGCAGCTACGAACGAAACCCGAAGGCTCGGCGATTCCAACGGTCATGGCCGACATGGCCGCCCCACCATTTCATTGCGAGAGCTTCGACGTCGCCTTCGCCGCATTCAACACGTTCTTCAACCTTGCGACCATCGAGGGGCAATCCGCCTGCGTCGGGCGCCTCGCTGAGATCATCAGGCCGGGCGGAGTGCTGGTGATCGAGGGGTTTCTCCCCCCGGCCGGGGGCCTGTCCGAGGGGGGTACGTCGGTTCGCGAGGTCACGCTCGAATCGGTGGTTCTCACCGTGTCCAAACACGATCCCCACACCCAACGCATCGTCGGGCAACACGTCGAAATCTCCGCCGCCGGGATCCGCATGCGACCGTGGATGCTCCGATATCTCACTCCCCCACAACTCGACGAGTTGTTCGGGCAAGTCGGATTCGTTCTCGAAAGCCGCCACTCGGGCTGGCGCGATGAGCCGTTCGATCCCGATGGAGAGGTCCACGTGAGCGTCTACCGACTCGGTCCCAACCCGGTAGCCGGGAACACGACATGACCGGACTTGCGTCATGACGCGGATCAGGGTGGCCACATTGATCGATGCCACCGTCGACCGGGTCTGGGACGACATCCGCCACATCGATCGACACGTGGAATGGATGGCCGACGCCCGCGAGATCAGGATCACGACCCAATCGGTTGAGGGGGTCGGCGTGACCTTCGAATGCGACACCCGCGTCGGGCCGTTCCACATGACCGATCAGATGGAGGTCACCGGTTGGACCGAAGGCCGTTCGATGGCAGTCCGTCATGTCGGCATCGTCACCGGGGAGGGCGAGTTCATGATCACTCCGGTCGGCGACGACGCCGTGGAATTCGCGTGGACCGAGACCCTCAGGTTTCCGTGGTGGATGGGCGGGCCCGTCGGTGGTCTTCTCGGAGGGGTCGTGTTCCGGTTGATCTGGATACGGAATCTCCGAGCGCTCCGAAGGCGGTTCGTATGACCCGCCGCCGTGGCGCGGGCTCTAACCGAAGATCGGATTCGCCCAAAGAGAAGCGGCCCAGATGGAGGCGGCTGTCAGCGCCAGCGACATCGCCACCACTCCGGCCAGCGCCGCCGATTCCGGCAGTTTCGCCCGGGTGGCGACGATGTAGACCAACGCGACCAGCCCACCGGTTATCAGACCGCCGATATGGCCACCGATCGAAACTCCCGGCACGAGAAACGTGAAAGCCAGGTTGATCAACAGCACGCCTCCGAGGCCCGACTGCCAGATACTGGCACCCGACTTCCGCTGGATGACCATCACCGCCCCGAACAGGCCGAAGATCGCGCCTGACGCCCCGATCGTGGGCGAATTCGGACTCACCAGAAGCACCCCGAACGACCCACCGAGAATCGAGGCCACGTAGAGGGCAACGAAACGGGGACGTCCCAGCAGGCGCTCCAGCTGTGGTCCGAGGATCCACAGCGCGAACATGTTGAAACCGATGTGCATCAGGCCGTCGTGGAGAAATGCCGACGTGACCAGTCGGTAGTACTCACCCTGATCCACCCCGATCCCGACCCGATGACCGTTGCGGAAATCGGTGGCAAAGGAGAACAGTCCACCGTCTCGCAGAGCGTCGTTGCCCAGCCTGAAAAGCGTGCCCCCCATGTAGATCGACACCAGCATTCCGATGAGGCTCATCCCAATGAGAACCTTGGTGGCGATTGGGTCGAACGCCACCGGGCCCCGCACCACGCGTTGCGCCCCTGAATGGAAACACTCCGGGCAGTGGAACCCGACCGAAGCCTGGTTCATGCACTCGGGGCAGATGGGGCGTCCACATCTTTGGCATTTCACTCCCGCGTGGCGGTGGACGTGCCGATAGCAACTCGTGGATTCTGACTCGTTGTTTGCGTTGACCACG
>CAZDYO010000015.1:0-15086 GCA_964509555.1 uncultured Acidimicrobiales bacterium | reverse complement strand
GCGTTGGCGATGAACTCCCGCAATTTCACCGGGTCCTTCACGCCGGGCTCGCGTTCGACCCCACTCGACACATCGACACCCCAGGGCTGCACCCGAGCTATCGCGTCGGCGACATTTCCGGCACTGAGGCCCCCGGCGAGGATCACACGGTGTCCCGACAGCGGTACGTCCTCGACAAGGCTCCAGTCGAAGACCTCTCCGCTTCCCGGGCTTGACGAGTCGATCAGGACGGCATCCGCCCCGTAATCAGCGAGGCGGCCCAGTCCGGGGTGTCCGGCCGCGAAGGCCTTGATCACGAGGCTCACCCTTGATCGGACCTCTCGCGTCTGCTCAGCCGATTCGTCGCCGTGGAGCTGAGCGGCTCGCAGGCCGGCTCGCTGGACGACCTCGACCACCCTGTTCGGCAGCTCGTTTCTGAAGACCCCGACGGTGAGAACCTCGGGGGGAAGCCGTCGCACGATGTCGTGGACCCGATCGACGGCAACCTGGCGGGTTGATGGAGCGAAGACGAATCCGATGGCGTCGGCGCCCAGGGCCACCGCCAGCAGGGCGTCTTCTTCTGTTGTTATGCCGCAGATCTTGACGAACACGTGGCCACGCTACTCGTGAGTCAGCGCGGGATGGCGGCCGATTTCACAAACTCCCACCGTGATCATCGGCCGATGAGGTTCGCGATGGCTCCGGCCGGATCACCGCTCCTGACGAGGGTTTCCCCAACAAGCAACGCGTCGAATCCCGCCCCGGCGAGAACCTCGGCGTCCTTACGGCCGCGAATCCCGGACTCGGCCACCTTCACGACACCATCGGGGATGGCCTCTCCCACCCGAAGAGCGCGCTCCTGATCCACCTCGAACGTGAGCAGATCCCTCTGGTTGACGCCGATGATCGTGGCCCCGGCGTCGACCGCCCGGTCGAGTTCATCCTCGTCGTGGACCTCGACCAGTGCCGCCATACCCAGCTCGGATGCCAGCGACCCGAACAACACGAGCTCGTCCTGATCAAGTGCGGCAACTATCAAGAGCACGCAGTCGGCCCCCATGATGCGGGCATCGGCGATGTCGCGGGCCGAGACGGTGAAGTCCTTGCGCAACACCGGCAGGTCGACCGCGGCACGAGCCACCCGCAGATCACCCGCCGACCCCCCAAACCAATCAGAATCGGTGAGCACCGACATGCAAGCGGCCCCACCGGCCTCGTATCGCGAGGCCAGATCAGCCGGGTCGAGATCGGCCTGGAGGTCGCCCTTCGACGGGCTGCGTCGCTTTATCTCGCTGATCACGGCGACGTCTCCCGCACAGTTGCGTATCGCCGACACAAAGTCTCGGGGCGGATCGGCAAGGCGGGCCTCGTCAATCAGACCGGCGAGCGGGCGCGTGTCGACCGCTGCGGCCGCCCGATGCGAAGCCAGAATGCGGTCGAGATAGGTGGTTGTCAGATCGACAGACCCTTGGCCAGCACCGGACTGACCTGGTTCAGTTCGGGAGGAGCAGCGATCAATCCGCCGACGGCACCGAAAAGTGCGGTCATGGCATCGGAACTGCCGTGGGAGGCCATGGCATCGGAGTCGGAATAGAGCTCATAGACCCACGCAACGTTCTCATCGCGGTCGTCGAGGCCCAGAACGTATACCTCGGTTCCGGCCTCGGCATTCACGGCCTCGAACATGGGCTTGAAGGCATCGACCAGTTCGGGGCGGGTGCCGGGCTTGACGGTGAGCTTTGCGATGGTTGAAATCTTGGCCATGGCCGGATCCTACGGGCAGCCCGCGGCAATGGCCAAAACCCCTTTCAGTTGAGTCGATCCCCGCGTCGGCTTCGGCCCAGGGCCACCATCGGCGCGGCCAGGAACAGCAGGATCGAGAGCAGGAGCGCGGCGATACCGACCACGGCGAGGATCCGGAAGCCGATGAAGCTGCCGAACGACACCGCGATGAGGCCGAAAACGAATGACACCACCGGTCCAACAGCCATCCAACCGGGCAATGCCCCGGACGTGATGGGTCGATCATGACGTTCGTCGAACGAATCCGATTCGGTCGAGGGATCGAAAGGCTGCCAGTCGGGGTCGGGGCGATTGGCCGCCCATGATGCCCGCTGCGCCGATGCAGCGCCCCCGCCTCTCCCCTTGTCGGAAACACCCAACCTCTTCCGGTCGTAGGCGGCCCGTTCGTCGGGGTCGCTCAACACGGCCCAAGCCGCATTGATGGCCCTCATCCGGTCCTCGGCCCGCAACCTCGACTCCGGGGACTGATTGTGGAGGTCCGGGTGTTCGCGCCGCGCCAGACCCAGATACGAATGCCTGATCTCGTCGACCGAAGCTTCGGGATCCACTCCCAGAATCTCGTAATGGCTCACAATGGGATCGTAGAGCCGCAACGAAGACTCTTCTTGTGGTCATCATTGTTTCATCACATCCGATGACCATTGTGTGATGAAGCGCCCGACCCGAGGCGAGAGGAGAGCAATGGCAAGCGACGAAACCGCAATCGTGATCGTTGAGGACGACCCCAACATCTCGGATCTTGTCGAGCTCTACCTGCGGCGGGAGGGGTTCCGGCCATACCAGGCCGAGTCCGGTGAGCGGGCCCTCGAGGTGATCCGGCAACGCAAGCCCAGCCTGGTGCTTCTCGACGTCGGGCTTCCGGGCGATCTCGACGGGCTCGACGTGTGCCGACGCATCCGCGCCGATTCCCGGATACCGATCATCTTCATGACTGCCCGTGACGACGAGATCGATCGTGTTCTCGGCCTTGAGTTGGGCGCCGACGATTACGTCACCAAGCCGTTCTCCCCCCGAGAGTTGGTGGCTCGGGTCAAGGCGATTCTTCGCCGGGTCGAGGCACCCAGGCAGACCTCGCCGGTGGTCGAACTGTCAGACAACATCGTGCTCGACTCGGCCCGACGTGAGGTGACCGTCGCCGGCGAACCGGTGGCCCTCGCCACCCGGGAGTTCGACCTCCTGAAGTTCCTTGCCGACAACTCCGGCCTGGCCCTGAGCCGACGTCAACTTCTCGACGGCGTGTGGGGCGACGACTGGATCGGCGACGACCGAACCGTCGATGTACACGTGAGACAGCTCCGCAAGAAGCTGGGCGAGGAGTTACGCCTGGCCACCGTGTGGGGCGTTGGTTACCGCCTTGACTGAAGCTGGACCAGCATCGCCCGGAGAGGTGTCATGACCCGCCGACTGGGCGTGGCCATCATCGGCATGGTCGTCGCCGCACTGGTTCTGGCCGGGGTCGGCACAATAGTCCTGGCCAGCGTGGGCAGCCGTACGGCCGCCGAAAGGTCGCTCCTGAGCCAGACCGAGGCCCTCAACGGCCTGATTTCCGAACTTTCGATTCCGACAAACGGATCCGAGGGGGCATCCGTCAGGGAGCGCCTCCGAAACGTCAGCCGCACAATGAGCGTCAAGGGAATCGGCATCCTGGTTCTGCCACCCAACTCGCGTGAGCCGCTGGGATCGCTCCCCGACGGCGTGACCATCGACGACCTCGACATCGACGCACTCGTTTCCGGTCGTTCAATGAGCGGATCGGACCGGAACCTGATTTGGGCAGCCGCCGGCGGAAAGAACCCGCAGGGTATCCCGCAGGTACTGGTCCTCACCAGGGCCCCCGACTCGATTCTGGTGCCGGCCACCAAGTGGTTCGTGATAGCGGCTGCCGGCACGGTGCTGGTGGCGCTCCTGGTCACCGTTCGCCTCAGCCGGTCGCTGACCGAACCGGTGGTGGAGGCCGGCGCCGTCGCCACCCGCATCGCCGACGGCGACCTGGCCGCCCGGATACCGGCCAACCACACGAAGATCGGCGGTGAGATCGCCGATCTTGTCGAATCGATCAACTCGATGGCCGTCAACCTCGAGCGATCCAGGTCGCTCGAAAGGCAGTTCCTCTTGTCGGTGAGTCACGACCTGCGCACACCGCTCACCTCGATCAGAGGCTACGCAGAGGCCCTGATCGACGGGGCTGCGCCCGATCCCGCCGCGGTCGGATCGGTGATTGAAGGCGAGTCGCGCCGCATCGAGCGCCTGGTCGGCGACTTGTTGCTGCTGGCTCGCCTCGAGAGCACCGGATTCACGTTCGATTCCGCCCGCCACGATGCCTGCGAGATCGTCGCCGACACCGCCCACGGTTTCGAGCGTCAGGCCGATGAACGCGGAGTTGATCTTTCCGTACGGGTCCCCGACGAGCCTCTCCTGATCGAAGTCGATCCGGATCGTTACTCCCAGATCGTTTCGAACCTCGTGGGAAACGCCTGCCGATTCGCCGACCGGGTGGTGGCTGTCACCGTCTGGCAGCAGGAGGGCCGGGTCCATTTGGCCGTTGGTGACGACGGGCCGGGCATCCACGACGAAGACCTCGACCATGTCTTCGAGCGGCTCTACGTAGCCCAAAAGAATCCGAAGGTGAAGGAGTCCGGGAGCGGACTGGGGCTGGCCATTGTCCACGAGTTGGTCTCGGGAATGGGCGGCAAGGTGGTGGCCAGGCGTTCGGACCTGGGCGGTGCCGAGTTCGTGGTGAGCTTCAGGCCGGCCCGCTGATCGGTTCGCCGGGGAGCGAGTCGATGCGGGCGCTTGTTCCGTCGACCACAACCACGTCGCCGGGCGAGACCTTTCGCTTGACGGCTGCGAGTGCCCACATACCGGCCGCCGAAGTGACAACGCCCACGACCTCGCCAGCGAACTCCAACTGTGCTCCTCGGCTGAGCGACGATTCCGCCGACAGCCGGCGGACGACGACCGGGGCCTGACCTCCCCGGCTGTTCATTCGGGCCACGAGCTCCTGGCCCGTGTAGCAACCCTTGGTGAAGCTGACCGATGCCGCGATCACCGCCGACCCCGCCGTCGCTGGCACGGATCCCGGATCGATGTCGATTCCGAATCTCGGGACTCCTGCCCTGATGCGGGCAGATTCGACGCGGGATGGGCTCGACGAATCCGGCGGGACGACTCCCAGACCCGTTCCCAGGTCGTGGATCACATCATCGGGACCCACGAAATCGACGCCCGAGAACCCGGCCCAGTCGACACCGGCGGTCATGACGACGGCCGGGTCGGCATCGAACGGAACCTTGACGGAGGGGTCGCCCCGCCAGCGCAGCACCCGAGCCGACCGGGGAGCCGCGACGACTGCCTCGGTTCGGATCAGAAACTTGGCGAGCCTGTCGGCCGTTTCACGGCCATGACCGGATTCGACCTCGAGGGTGAACACGGAATCGCCGACGCGATGGACCCGCAGCCAGGCGTCGATGTGGCCCGATGGACTCAGGAGAAACGACACCGCCGAAGTGCCCACATCCATGGATTCGATGTCCTGCGACAGCTGCCCATGGAGATACGTGGCCGCATCGGGACCGCTCACGTCGACAAGATCGCAATCGATCATGTCGACAACCCCACCGTCTGCTGTCGGATCAGACATCGGTCCCACCGGGCCCACGGCGCGCCGCGGTCATCCGCCGAGCCGCGGGGATGGCCGCCAGCAGGGCCTTGGCCTTGTTCTGACATTCGAGGTGCTCATCGGCCGGGACCGAATCGGCGACGATCCCGGCTCCGGCTTGGATCGATGCCCGATTGCCGGTGACCAGCATGGTGCGTATCGCGATGGCCGTATCGATGTTGCCGGAGAAGTCGATGTACCCGACGATGCCCCCGTAGGGTCCCCGCTTGACGGTCTCGAGATCGTCGATTATCTGCATGGCCCGCACCTTGGGGGCCCCCGACAACGTGCCTGCCGGCAGGGTGGCTCGCAACACATCGATGGGGGTGCGTCCCTCGGCGAGTTTCCCGGAAACCTGGGATGTCAGGTGCATCACGTGGCTGTAGCGCTCGAGGGTCATCATCTCGTCGATCCGAAGGCTCCCGAACTCCACCACCCGACCCACATCGTTGCGGGCCAGGTCGACCAGCATGACGTGCTCGGCCACCTCTTTCGGGTGTTCGATCAACTCCGCCGCGAGACGCCGATCCTGTTCGTCGGTGGCGCCCCGCTTGCGGGTTCCGGCGATTGGCCTCGAGATCACCCGGCCGTCGAGCAACTGCACCATCGGTTCGGGCGAACCGCCCACGACTTCGAGATCGCCGTGACGCAGAAAATACATGTACGGGCTGGGGTTGACCTGCCGCAGCACCCGGTAGAGGTCGAACGCCTCGGCGTCGAGCTCCACATCGAATCGCTGGGACAGCACCACCTGGAAGATGTCGCCCGCGAAGATGTGTTCCCGGGCAGCCTCCACGGCTTCGGTGAACAGCTTCTCCCCCATGGTCGAAACAACCCCCGGGGGGACATCCGACGGCAGCGGCGGCTCCATGAGAGGCTCAGCTAGAGCGCGCGCCCCATCTTCGGCCAGTTGGTGGATGCGATCGATGGCGCGGTCGTAGAGACGGTCGATCTCCGATGGGTCGGCTTGGTCCGGCAGGATCACGTTGGATATCAGGCTGACACGTTGGCGCCAGTGGTCGTAAGCCGCCAGTTCGCCCACCATGGAGATCACGGCATCGGGGTTGCCAAGGTCGTCATGGGGAATGTTCGGCAGGTGTTCGACCTCTCGGACCACGTCGTATCCGAGGTAGCCGACGAGCCCACCGTGGAGAGGTGGAAGCCCGTCGAGTTCCGGGGCCCGATAGTGGGCCTGCAGAATCTCGAGAGCGGCCAACATGCCCTCATCGGTCGGCACCTCGATTCCGAGGTCGCCCGAGATCTCGAGTCGACCGTCCTTCGACACCAGGGTGGCGATCGGGTGTCTGCCGATGAACGACCACCTGCTCCAATGGTCGCCGCCCTCCACGGACTCGAGCAGGAACCCCTCCCCCTCGCCGACGACACGGGCAAAAGCGGCCACAGGAGTTGTCAGATCGGCCAGCACCTCGCCCCACACGGGAACCACGGTGTGGGACGCCGCCAACTTGGCGAACTCCCGGCGCGACGGATGGATCTCCACGATCAGGTGAACCGCACGCTGCTCGGGTCGACCACAGTCCGGTAATAACAGGTCTGGCGGGTATTGCCGTCGCTGTCGCGGGTGTGACACGCCCCGCTGCCGGCCTTGCGGACACGATACAGAAGACTGTTCTGCTCGCAGTTGACTCTCACGTCGACAAGCTCGAGAACGTCGCCGGAGCTGGCACCCTTGTGCCACAACACATTGCGGGAGGTGGAATAGAGCACCGCCGAGCCCCTCTCCAGAGTGGCCAGGAAGGCTTCCTCATTGGCGTAGCCGATGAACAGCACCTCACCGGATTCGACGTCCTGCAAAACCACCGGCACCACCTGATGGCCGTCGCGCCCGATCTTGGCCACCTTGGCGAAGTCGAGGGCGAGGTCGGTGCCTTCTTCCAGCTCATCTGACATGGTTGAGAGCCTACGGGTTGGTACCAGTGGCGCGAGATGCATATATCGTCGGCACATGGCCGACACAGAATCAGAATTCGCCCGTCTCGACGCGGTGGCTCTCGCCGCGCTGGTCGCCTCGGGTGAGGTTCACCCGACCGAACTGATCGACGACACCATCGATCGGATCGAGGCCATCAACCCGTCGGTCAATGCCGTCATCCACCCGGCATTCGAAAGGGCTCGCAAGATCGCTGCCGGTGAGCTCCCAGCGGGCCCGTTCCGGGGCGTTCCCATGCTACTGAAGGATCTGTGGCCGTCGAGCGTCGGAGACCCGTACCACCTGGGGGTCAAGGCCCTGAAGGAAGCCGGCCACACCGGAGACCACGACGCCAACATCGTCACCGCCTACCGGGAATCAGGGTTCGTGATCTGCGGACGAACCAACACCCCCGAGTTCGGCCTGGTCGCCACCACCGAACCCGAAGCCTACGGCGCCACCCACAATCCTTGGGACCTCACCCGCGGTCCCGGTGGATCATCCGGTGGAGCCGCGGCCGCGGTCGCGTCCGGGATGGTGCCGGCCGCCAATGCCAGCGATGGCGGCGGCTCGATTCGTATTCCGGCCGCCATGTGTGGACTGGTGGGCCTCAAGCCCAGTCGCGGCCGCATATCCATGGGGCCCGACCAGGAGGAGTGGGGCAATTCCGTACAACACGTGGTGTGCCACACCGTCCGCGACTCGGCCGCGATTCTCGATGCAACTGCCCGACCGTTCCCCGGCGACGGCGTGATCGCCCCGGACCACGGGCGACCGTACCTCGACACGATCGGCCGCGATGCCCAGCCGCTGCGGATTGGGTTCATTGCCCATTCCCTGCGCCCCGGACTCGAGGTCGACCCGGAGATCGCTGAGGCCGTGCGCGAGACTGCCCGCCACCTCGAGCAGCTCGGTCACCATGTCGACGAATCCCATCCCGACACCCTCGCCAATCAGGAAATGGTCGACGATTTCAGCGCCATGTGGCGAGTCGGCTCAGCAGCCAGTCTTCGAAAGATCTCCCGCTGGCTCGGCCGGGATGTCACCGCCGACGATGTTGAGCAGGCCACGTGGTTCATGGGGCAATTCGGCGACTCGGTGACCGGTCCCGAGGTGCTCAGCGCGCAGAACGCCCAGATGGTCTACCGCCGCGGTATGGCAGAGTGGTGGGCCAACGGTCACGACATTCTCGTCACACCCACCTGCATGAAGACCGCCCCCAAGCTCGGCGAGCTCGTCGGTACACCGGATGACCCGATCCGGTCTCTCACCGAGTCGATCCCGTATGCCGCGTTCACCGCACCGTTCAACACAACGGGCCAGCCCGCAATCTCGCTTCCGACCGCGCTGAGCTCCGAGGGGCTGCCGATCGGGGTCCAGCTGGTGGGGGGCTACGGACGCGAAGACCATCTCCTGTCGCTGGCCGCCCAGTTGGAGACCGTTGTCGGTTGGCCCTCACGGCGAGCGCCGATCCACCCCTGAGCGAACCTCGGGGTCCGGTCAGAGGTAAAGGCCGGTCGAACCTTCGTCGAGACGGTCGGCCGCCACCGCGTGTATGTCGCGCTCACGCAGGATGATGTAGTCGGTGCCGCGGACCTCCACCTCGTATCGGTCGTCGGGGTTGAACAAGACCTTGTCGCCGGCTTCTATGCTCCGGACGTTGGGCCCCACCGCGAACACACCGGCCCAGGCCAGGCGCTTGCCCACCTGAGCTGTGGCAGGTATCAGTATTCCGCCGCTGCTGAGACGCTCACCCTCGGCCTCGCCGAGCCTCACCAGAATCCGATCATTGAGCATCTTGACCGGAAGACCGTCCTCGTCCTCGGGGCCGGGTGCGCTGCCGTTGCTCTTCTCGATCGTCGTCACCCACGCAACGCTAGCGGTCGTGCACGGTGCCCACGCCGGTGTCGATGACGTTTCGATGACGCCCATGATTCACAGTGGCAGTCGAGTCCAACCCGGACCATTCGAATACGGAGTATCCACATGCATCGTGCAGCAAAGACGGCGACACAGATCGTCTTGGCGTGGGTTCTGGTCGCGTCAGCTCTTGCATCGGCGGCCTCAGCGCAGACACCTGCGGATACAGGTCAGGACCCCTCATCGGATGCGATCATCGCGCTCACGGCTCTGGGACTCGATGCCAACACCGCGGACTTCATCATCGCCAAGGGCGAGCCCGATGCGGTCGGCGACACATTTCGGTACGCCGTACCCGGATCCGTTCCGGCAACCATCACGGATGGCTACGTGGACATCGTCGGTCGCGGTGGAATCGGCGTGCGCGGCTTGAGTCCCGGCCCCGACGGGACCGTGCCGTGTGGGACCACCGATGATGCGGGCACATGGCTGTGCGCCGGCACTCCCGATCCGTCGCAGGATCACTGGCTGGTTTGGATGCAGCTCGACGGCGTCATTCCAGCCGACGGTGCCGATCGCACGTGGTCATACTCTTTTCCATACCTCGACAAGTCGGCTGCGGATCCTGAGTGGGTACCGCAGGGTGATTTCCTCTGGGACACATTCCAAGGCACGAATCGGTGGCCCCAACTCACGCGATCACCGGGCCGTGAGTGGAGTTTGCAGGTGACCGACACGTCATTTCGACCGGTTCGGTCGTCGTCGTTTGCTCTGATCTCCGGAAGCTTCGTTCTCCTGGCGCTGCCGGCCGACGAAGCCGGTGCCCCGTTCAACCTGGTGGGCACGGCCGGAGGATCGGCCTTCGGCAATACCGTGCTGCTACCGGGCCAGGTCACCGATCCCACCACCGCCGTGTCAGAGTCGCTACTTCGAATCGCCTGGGCCGTCCACGTCTACAACAGGGATTTCGGGCGTGACCCGGAAGACGACTCGGGCATAGATGCATCCCCGGACGTCGACACGCCAAGAGATGGTTCGCGGCTGGCTGTGGCTGATCCGAGTGTCCTGCTCGAACTGATCGCGGGCTCGATCGTGGGTGTAGACCCCAACCCTCAGGCCCAGGAAACCCCCGACAGCGCAGCACCACCGACGGCTGCGCCGACACCGGCGCCGGTCGATACCGCTCCGGTCTCCGCGCCCCCGCCACAAGATTCCGGTTCGGGCAACTCGCTTCTGATTGTCCTCCTCATCCTCATCGTCATCATTGCCATGGCCATTCTGTTCTTCAGCAGGAGACGCCGGCCCGGAGGTGTCGGTGGAACAGGCACCGACGATGACGATGACGACCCGCATGATGTCGGAGGCGGCGGCATCGCTTCATCCCCTGAGGATGATCACGGCAGGGCCGATTTCGGCGTGTACGTAGAAGGCCCAACCGGTAGGCAGGTCGTGAAGTTGCCGGCGGCCGATGCCCGTCATCTCGGCGATTATGTCATAACCATCATCTCCCGCCTTGACAGTGGCACTGCCAAGAACCCTCCCCAGCGGAAGTCGACCGACACGCAGAGTCAGCGGGTCTACCTCGAGGGGGTCCGGCTCGGCGGCTATGACCCGGAGACAGACAAGACCCAAGACACCTGGGTAGACGCGTGGGTGAGACATACCGCAACGGGTGACGCCGTGATTTCCGGGAGTGGACTACTCACGACACTCTTGGCGGGTACGACTGACCGCCAGCCCCGCGGAGAACATCAGAGTTCGATGTTCCCCTCATTGCCGGTACGAAAGCCAAGCAAGGTGACGACGACGGCCTCATCGAGTTTGGTTGAAAAGACGGTGATCGGAATCAAGTTCGTTCCCGATGGAACGGTCAACAGCCACGACTACCGTCCGAGCGCCCAGTCGAGTCTCCATGTCCACGTGACGGGAGATTGTTTCATGCACCAGGCCGGTTCGACCGAACATCTGAGCAAGGTCTATGGCTTCGTGAAGATCGCCGGGGGGATTCTTGAGAGCATCTGTTCGGCGATCCCAAAGGCACGAGTCGATGGTGAGGTGGGAGTCGACTGTGACACCGCCGGTCTCAACTACCGGGTACAGCAGGCCAAACCCCTCGAGTTGGTTGAGGGAACCGGCGGTTCCCTCGTCGCCTTCTCAGGACCTGAGGTGGAACTCGGCATGGGGCCGGTGAAGCTTGGCAAGGCAGCGATCTCGCTCAAGTCCGGGGCCAACCACATTGTCGATCGGCATCTTTGGCTTGAAGAGTTGTCGTCCGATCACCACCTGCGCGAATCGCTGCAACTTGATGCCGTCATAACCACCGATCTCGTCGTCGAAAGCACTCTCGTGACCGATCACGGGTACGAGTTGGTCAACGTGATCGACAACGGTCTCAACACCGCAGCCACGTCCAATCACGAGTTCGTGGTTGTGGCCGCTGGCACCGTCGACGGCCACCCGGTCGGTGTGACGCTCAGTATCGGGAAACCTGCCGAGAAGCGTCCCGAGGCCGAGCATTCGCGCCTGCGAGCCCGGCTGGCCCCCAAGGCCAACCCCTCCGGTTCGAACGGCTACGTGGAACCCCTCGGCGGACTCCAGAAGGGGCTGAAGCATCCGGGATTCGCCCTCAAAGTCGGCAGCCAGGGCACCGCCAAGGTCGGCGAGCCGAGAAAATGGCGTCTGGCCTGAGCAGCGATGCCACCGCATCGAAAACGCCGAATGATCGACAACAAAGGAGACTGGCATTGAGCATCCATCGAACTTCTGGAACTGCCTTGGTAGCGGTCATAGCTGCCGTTGCCCTGATTGTGGGGGCGTGTTCGGGTTCGGCTTCAACCACGCAGACTCAATCGGAGCCATCGGTCACCCCGGCACCCACCCCGGCACCCACCCCGGCCCAGTCCGCTGCGCCCACCCCGGCGCCAAGCCCAGCCCCTACGCCAGCACCAACCCCGCCCGGGCCGGAGCCCACCGAGTTGATGCTGATGCCCCAAACGGATGTGCAGCCCGACCCGCTTCTCACCCACAACGATCTGGGGTCGGTCATGGTCTGGAAAACCGACGGCGGTGTGGCCGTGCGATTCCCCACCATGGACAATGGTGGCGTCAGGGTGGCGATCGACGACACCGATCAGGGCGTGAGCATCATGTGTGATCTCTACGACGCCGGTGATGCGCTGATGGCTGGTTGCTCCGGATACAACCCGTCAACCGGACAGTTCCTCGACACTGAGAACAGCGACATCATCGACTCCCCGGGCAACGGCTTCACGTTCGTGGTGCCGATGAAGGTCGATCAGGATTACGTGACGATCACCCTCGCTGGGGTCGAGTACATGGCCCAGTTCGCCACGTTCTCCGATGCGCCCGGCATGAGGCAGATAAATCCGGATGGGTCACTTGCCAGCCCGGTTACCGAGACCGTTGGTGTGGCCTACGCAGCAGATCTGGCGGCGGCCCTCGGCTAAGGCAGCTCCAGACGGCGCTGAAGCATGAAGGTGAGTTCCTCCACAGGTCCCCCGATCTCGTCGAGTGCCTGCAGGCATCGCTTCAGCGCCCTCTGGGCTCCCGTGCGATCTCCAAGCTCCAGGTGGGATGCCACCACGACACGATGCGCTGCCTCCGACCAGGGTTCCATCTCAAGTGCCCTGCCGGCAACGGCCAATGCTTCATCGACGCGGTCGTAGGCCAGCAACAATTCTCCGAGACGAATCGAAGCCCTCACGAACCGTGACCGGAGCCGGTCGCGCTCCAACGCCGTCCAGTCGTCGTAGAGGGAGTCGGGCAGCAGGTCTCCCCGATAGATCGCGCAGGCCTGTTGCAACGACATCAGAGACTTCTCGGTGAGGCCCGAGCGTTCATGTTGTTCGGACTCATCGAGCAGCTTCTCGAAGCAGTGGGCGTCGACAGTCAGATGCCCTCCGGTACACAGCTCCAGTGATCGCCCATCAGACCTGACAAAGTAGGGCGCCTCCCCAGCGACCCGGCTTGGTTCCAACACCCCGTGTAGAAGGTTCAGGGTGGATCGGAGGCTCCGACGGCCGGATGCCTCATCGGCGTCGGGCCACAGGGCGGCAATGGCCGCACGGCGGGTGGTGGTCTGGTTGAGAAGAAGAAAGCCCAACAATGAACGCACGCGTTCCCGCCGCCAGTTGGAATCGGTGATGAGACTGCCATCAATTGTGAGTCGGACCGGCCCGAGCACCTCGATCTTCACTTGATGAACCGGGGGAACAGGGATCCCGGCCACGATCTCGGATGCTGCCGACGCCACGGCCGGAATCGCATGGTTGGTCATGCGCCGAAACATCACACGAGACGGCTCACCCACAACACGCACCATCCACGCCGCCGCCTCCTTGGCTTCGCGGCGGCCGACCGCCCACGCCGCGCATATGACCTCGGTGGCTCCGCTCAGCATGGCGGAGCTGATGAGCCCACCATGAGTGTCGGGCCATGTCATCTGGGCCACCCCGTCGAGCGATCCCTCGTCGAGGCGTCGAAGCGCTCTCGCAATGTCGAGGTCGCGGCGACGTATGGGTCCCATTTCAGGAGACTCGAAGTATGGAATCCACTGGGGAAGCTCACGGGCGATCATGCCGGCAGCCCCGTTGTAGCTGATCCGGTTTGCGTCACGTGGCGGGCATCGCTCCATCAATTCGACCGCTATTTCGCGTCGCTTACCTTGGTCGCCGGACTCCCCGGCAATGGCAGCTTCGAGGAGACCAATGGAGATGTCGACTTGCTCGGCTGTGCCACCGAGTCGACGAGCTTCGTCGAGATGTCGCCTTGCCTCTTCGAGCTTGCCGAAGGCCGCTGATGTGATTCCGGTCCAGATGCATCGGAGAAATTCGTCGCGATCATTCGCCGGCTCATCATGGAATTGCCAGCCACCGGCGAGAGCCTCAATATCGCCCTTGCGCCATCTCGATGAGAGCGCAAGAACTGCATAGCCCGCAGTGGTCACCCCATGGGACACACACGCATCCGCGGCCGCTACCGAACTGTGACCGAGCAGCTCCAACGCCTGGGCCCACAGCCAATCAACCGTGGCGGCAAACGCCGGGGTGACCTCACCGGGGCCGATCCGATGAAGCGCGTCGAGAACCAATTCCGGTCGACCACCCACCAAAGCGACGAACGCCTCACTGATGATCGAGTACGGCACAGCCAGCTCGATGCCATTGGCTGCCAGTTCGCTCATGCGTGTGGCGACGGACAACAAGCCGTTGATGTCTCGATGCAGGTGACACCAGTAGCCGAGTTGCACCAGCGCCATGACCTCCGCGTCGACATGGCCCTGTTGTCTGAACGCATCGGCAGCACGCGAGAATTGTGCTCGGGTCTGCGAAGAGGTCGGGTCGTCGTGTTGAAGAACCAGTCCGGTGAGGTAATCCAACAGGGGGGTGTCGATCTCATCACGGGGAACTCGATTCAGCCATTGCCGTGCCGCTGAAGTCAGATTTGCGGTCGGATGCGTGATCGCGGCGCGCATGGCGACCTGAAGGAGATCGGGATCGTGTCCGCGCAGACACGCTTCAACAGCTCGTGTCGGCTCACCCATGTCGAGTAGGTGCACGACCCCCCGGTGACGCAACTCATTCAAGCTGTCAGGTTCCACCAGAGCCCCCACCGCCTCAACCCACAGATCGTGGGGCACATACCAGCCGTCAACGTTGTGGATGAGCGGCAGAGCGCCAAGAACCCCGGGGCTGACCCCCACCAAGTGGCTCAAAATGACGCCATCGACCGAACCGATGGCAACGGCCGCTTCCAGGGCCGCGCGCTGATCGGTGCTGAGCCACGCCAAAACCTCCTCGTGGAGAAAGTGCTGGACGCCTCGCGACCGCATCGCCA
>CAZDYO010000014.1:0-15160 GCA_964509555.1 uncultured Acidimicrobiales bacterium | reverse complement strand
ATTTCGGGTTTCTGCACCGGGTCCTCTCCGGGCGGGCAAGCGGTTGCGCCCACGTAGCACAGCGGGTTTCCCATGGTGCCTGATCCGAGGAAGTAGCCCAGATGGTCGTATACACCGACGGGGGCCCCGGGGATGCCGGCTTTCTCGAACTGCAGCAGGCTGGCCGGGTTGTAGTCGACGAAGACATCGTCGAAAACGCCGCCCTCTATCTCACCGGCTTGTGGTGCCAGGGTGTTGGCTCCGAAGTCGAGGTCGACCCGGTCGCCACCGGTGACGGTGACGTGGGCGATGTCTGATCCGGCGGGCGATGCGAAGAAGCCGGGGGGCAGTGTGGCCCTGACCTCGTAGTCACCCGGCGGGAGATCGCGGAATTCGTAGAACCCGGGCATTGGGCCCACGAAGACTCCGCCGGCTTCGTCGAGATGCGCCGTGTACGGGGGGATCCAGCCTTGGGCTTCGAGGTCGGCCTTGTCGACTTTTCCACTCGTGGTGGTGGCGATCAGTGTGGTGCCGGTCGAGTCCCACAGTTCGACGGTGACGCCGTGGAGCGTGCGTTCGGTGGTGGGATCGTAGGTGCCGTCCGGCAGCCAGGTGCCGGGCGTGAGGTTCTCGTCCCAGACCACGCCCGAGATGTCCCCGGTTCCGGCCGGGATCGGTTCGAC
Source organism: uncultured Acidimicrobiales bacterium (assembly GCA_964509555.1). Classification (GTDB taxonomy): domain Bacteria; phylum Actinomycetota; class Acidimicrobiia; order Acidimicrobiales; family Aldehydirespiratoraceae; genus SZUA-87. The sequence goes on along the minus strand of CAZDYO010000014.1, from coordinate 14,498 downwards.
GTGGAAGTCGGCCCGGTAGTTCGCGGTGTACCACTGGATGTAGCGGTTCATGGCGTTGAAGGTCTTGTCGAAGGGGGGATACAGGGTGTAGTTGGGATGCAGCGGGTCCTTGCCACCCGGGTAGAACGTCTCGGTTCTCATCGCGCCGTGGTAGCCGGGTGGCAACTCGACGTCGACATGGCCCAGCACTTCTATCTCGGGCAGGTCGTCGAAGTTGTACCAACCGGATGCGTCCGTGGTCCGGGTCGCCTTGATCGCCCCGCTCTTGTATCGCAGGTTGACCACCGCTCCCGCGATGGGGGTGGGTGGGGTTGTCGAGTCGTCGTAGACGTATCCCTGTGCCCGTGCGAAGAATCGGGGAACGAGCGGGGTGACGGTCGCATGTTGGGCGGTGCCGGGCCCGACCCGTACCTGGGCCTGATTCCAGACGTAGTCGATGGGTATGTCGGACAGGAACAGCTTGTACGACCCGAAGGGCACGTTGTCGAAGTGGAATTCTCCGGTGACCGGATCGGCAGCCACCGTTGCCACCGGGTGGACCGGCGTGGTCTCGGCGTTGGTGAACAGCACGACGAATCCGTCGGGTACGACCGTGTTGAGGGTGACTCCCGGGTGGTCTTCGCCGGGGACCGGCCATGGTTCGAGGGGATCGGGGGGAACCGGGATGCTGTCGGCGTCGATGAGAGTGCCGTCGATGGTGCCGGTCATCGTCGGGTTGAAGGGTGTGGGGTTGCCCGGAGTTCCGATCTGGCCGATGTCCTCGACGAATCCGTGCCAGATCATGTAGGCGCCGGCTTCGGTGCCGGGGTCGCCCGGGTACAGGGCCGGGTCCCACTTGGGGCCGCCCTCCTCGCTGGTCATGAGGTAGAAGCTGGTTGTGCCGTCCCAGCTTGTTCCCAGTTCGGATCCGGTGACCGGATCTGTTGGTTGTGTGTACGCGTATGCCGTGCCGGGGTCGGCTCCCACCTCGACTTTTCCGGCCGGCAGTCCGGTGAAGTAGTAGTAGCCGTCGGTGTTGGCGAGCACGGTGCCGTCGTCGAGGACCAGGCCGTCGGGTTGGCTGCCGGTGACCCCGGTGGCCAGGAGGTTGCCGTCTTCATCCTCGACGGTCACGGTGACACCGTTCATTGGTGGATCGTCCGGGTTGTCGTCCTCGCCGTTGACGTAGTTGTCGTAGAAGGCGTAGTAGAGGAGGCTGGCGGTTGGTAGGGGCAACGGCGCCAGGAAGGCGTCCTTTGACTCCACGTCTCCGGGGTTCACGGTGAACTCGCGGCTGGTCATGTCGTGGCCGGGGGCGACGATCATCACCACATAGTCGCCGGGGGCGGGAACGGTGGCCGACCACGTGTTGCCGGACACCACGCCGTATGTGATCACCTCTCCCCCGTGGTGCTGGTTCTGCACCATGACGGTGGCACCGCTCAACGGATCGGTCACGCCCGGTACTCCCGGTATCAGGACGGGGCCGGTGCCGTCATTGGCGCCTTCCCAGATGGCCCCTCCGATGTCCGCTGTCGGTGGGGGCGCGAGGGCCCCGGCCGCGGTTGACAAGCTGATCGGGGTTGCACTTCCAACCGTTGCTGCTGCCATTGCAAACGTCAATATCAGCACGACCAAGCCGCGCCTGGCGCTCGTGAATCCACCCATTTTCGCCTACCTCTACCGCTAGAGATTGCTGTATGCGGCGACCGTAGACGGGGCCCGGGGGCCGGCGATACCCTCCCATTCGGGCGATCGGGACTACCCGTTTGGGTAATGGACCGCACACGTCCGGTGGCGGCGTGCGCCGGTTTTCGGACTTGGTCGCGCTCATCGTGAACGCTGTTTCGCTTGAAACCACGATGCGGGGCCTTTACGATGTAAAGCCACTGGGGGTGTAGGTGGTGACTTCTCAGGGTTCTCCACATGCGAGTTTTGTCGCCGTCCAAAGGGGCGAGCCGTCGGTATGAGCCGCCTCACGACCCGGGGCAAGCCCGGAGCGACCTCCCACCCGAGGCTTCGTTCTGCGATCAATTCTGTGCGGCTCGAGTGGCGTGTTCTGGGCGGTTTCGGCAGAGCGGGCCTGCTGGGGCTGTTCCTGGCGGCTGCGATGGCCATCGGTTTGGGATTCAGGATCGAGAGTGCGGCCCGTGCGGATCTTCTCGCGGGCCGGGCGTCGATTCTCGCGCAGACGGTCGAGAGCCTGCCCATAAGCAGTGTCGATCTGGTCCCGGGGTCGTATGAGTACGACCAACTTGCGGATGCCGCTGATCTTCGACTGCTCGGTACCGAGGTTGTGAGGGTGAAGCTGTGGTCGCCCGACGGGCGCATCGTCTACTCCGACGCACCGGGGTTGGTCGGACACAAGTTCGCGATTCATGACGACGTTTCGTTGGCCTTCGCCGGCCGTGTCAGTCATGGTTCGGCCGATCTGAACGGCCCGAGCAATCTTTTCGAACGGGACATGGGAGGGCTCATCGAGTTCTACCTGCCGGTGTACGGCGACAACGGCGATGTGATCGGCGTTTTCGAGGTGTATGAGCGGAGCGGTCCTCTCGAGGCATCCCTGTCCCAGATTCGCCACGACGTGTGGAGGAGTGTGGGGCTGGGACTGGCGACTCTGAGCGTCTTCGTCCTGGCTCTGTTGCTCGGCTTGTCGAGGTCGCTCGATCGCCGACGGCAGGAGGCCGAGGATCTGGCTCAGACCATCGCCACGGCCAGAAACGATGAGCGGGCGAGAATTGTGAAGGCTCTCCACGACGATGTGGGTCAGCCCATCTACCGGGTCCTGTTCGGTCTCCAGGGATGCCGACACCTCAACTCCGATCCGGCGATCGATGCCGAGCTCGGAAAGCTCGAGGATCTGACCCGGCAGATCGAGTCGACTCTCCGGTCGGAGCTCCGAAAGCTTCACGGGTCGGTGACCCGGGAGGTCGGCCTGAACCGCGCCTTGGCCGGGCTCGTGCAGACCACACAGGAGGAGACCGACCTGGTCGTGAAACTCGACCTTGATTCCAGCGACGATCTGCGTCCCGATGTCGGCACCGCCGTGTTCCGGGCGGTTCAGGAGTCGCTGTTCAACATCAGGCGCCATGCCGAGGCGACCAACGTCTCGATCGGGATCCATGTCGGGGACGACCGCCTTGTCGCGGAGGTTTCCGACGACGGAGTCGGCTGGAACGGCGCGGAGGGAATCGGATTGACGACCACCCGCCAGACCCTCAAGGAGGTGAACGGAGCATTATGCATACGACGTCAACAGCCCCACGGCACAAGTGTTCGCATCGAAGTACCGTCCCCAACGGGGTAGTTCTCAAGGTCGTCATCGCCGACGATCACCTGGTGGTTCGTGACGGTGTCAGATGGATGCTCGAACTCGAGCCCGGTTTCGAGGTCGTGGGCGAGGCCGGGAACGGTTACGACCTGATGGAGTTGCTGTCGACGCATCCGGAGACCGACCTGGTGCTTCTCGATCTGAGGATGCCCGACATGAGTGGGTTCGAGGCGCTCCAGAAGATCAGCGAGTCCGACTTGTGTGTGAAGACGGTGATCATGTCGATGCACGACGATCCGGTCTACGTCACACGTGCGTTGGCCCTCGGCGCGGCCGGTTACATCCTGAAGAGCACCGACCGTCTCGACCTGATCCGTGCCCTCCGATCGGCGATGAGCGGTGTGCCCTACGTGCAGGGCGAGTTGACCGGGGCGCTGTTGTCCGTGCCGTCCTGTGGCTCGAAGGCGATCGGCGACACACTGGCACCCCGGGAAGTCCACGCGCTGCAGCTGATCTCCGATGGCGCTTCCAACAAGCAGATCGCCAGGGAGTTGGGAATCTCTCCCGCCACCGTCAAGTGGTATCTCAAGAACAGCTTCGGCAAGCTCGGGGTCACCTCGCGTGCCGAGGCCGTGGCCACCGCACTGAGGCTGGGGATCATCGACTGACGGGGGCCGCTATTCGTTGCGGCTCACGAGCCAGCCGCCCATGAGGGCCACGGCCACTCCTGCCACCTGGAGTGTCTTCACGGTCTCGTCGAGGGCCACCACACCCAGTATGAGGGCCATGATCGGCACCAGGTAGGCGATGATCGATCCTCGGGCGGCGCCGACGCGGCCCATGAAGGTGATCAACATGGCCCGACCGATTCCGGTGCCCAGCACCCCGAGTATGGTCAGCGCCACCACGGAGTCGAGTCGCCATTCGATGTCGCCGACCGCGGGGGCGGCCAGCGGTGTGAGCAGCACGGCGCCGACCGCCAACACCCAGGTGGCCACCGGAACCGCCCCGTATTTCTGTTGCAGCGGCACGTAAAGGCTGGCTGACAGCCCGTAGCCGAGGACGGCGATGAGGACCATCACGATTCCGCTTGGTTTCGCCGAGGCATCCCCCAGTTCAGGCGACACCATGAGGATCACGCCGCCGCTGCCGACGGCCAGGCCGAAGATGCGCCGCCGGGACGGGGCCACCCGGGTCAGGATCGCGGCGATCACGACCGTGGCGATCGGGACCGAGCTCACCAGCATTCCGGTGAGAGCGGAGGAGATCCGCTGCTCCGCCATTGCGAACAACAGCGCTGGTCCCCCTTGGCCGGCGATGCCCACGATGACCACTCGTGGCCAGTCGGAGCGGTCGATTCGCCGCCTGGCCGCCGGCAACATGGCCAGGGCCGCGCAGCCCAGGGTGACGCGTCCGAACGCCACGATCGGGGCCGGGAACCCCCGCAGCGACATCGAGATCCACAGGAACGCCGATCCGAAGATCGCGGCGTTGGCGAACAGCCAGAGCCAGTGCCTGGGGCCGAACTCTCCGCTGTCCGAGCCGGCGCTTGTTCCGAGTGTTGCCGGCCGTGCCCGCGGGGTCATGGCTGAATCGTTGCCGTCGCCCAACCACCGGTCAAACCCGCGTGACCTTCGCCCCTACCCGTCCCCGGGCATGAGTCGTAGGTTGCGGGTGAAGCCACGGAGCAATCCGACTGGGCAGCTCCAGGATCAGGAAGTGCCAAGATGTCAACGACGATCTCCCCCTCCTACGTCGACAGCGTCGAGGAAGCCTCCATGACAACCGAGCCCGACTCATCTCCTGTGGAGCCGAAGCCGAAGCGTCGCTGGTGGGCTTACAAGCGAACCTGGTTCCTGGGGCTGCCCCTTCTTGTCGTATTGGCCCTGGTTGGCCTTTTCATCTGGGGTGAGATGCAACCTCGTCCACCCGGGTTCGCGCCGACCAACCCCGATGAGGGCGCGATCATCACCGACCAGTGGGCGCAGTTCACGATCGATGTCAACACCGGCCGCGACTACGCGTTGTTCGATCTCAACAGCGGGCAGTTGGTGGAGGGCGACTTCGCTACTCCCGGTTGGGATCTCGCTTTCCGCAAGACCACTGTTCTCACCAATTCCGGCACCACGAATCCCGGCGGTCCGGGCGGGGCGGTCGATCTCGGTGAGGTGGCGTTGGTTGATGCGGTGGTGCCGGATCCGGCGCCTTTCATAACCGACGGGATGGGTGGCGAGGACAGCGACAAGCCGGTCAATTCCGAGCTGAAGCACTGGTACACGTACGACTTCTTCCGCCACATCGTCAACGCCAACGACAACACGTTCCTGGTTCGAACCGACGGCGACCGTGATGCGTTGGTTCATTTCGATTCCTACTACTGCGCCAACGGCGACACCCGCTGCCTCACCTTGCGCTATCGGCTGGTTCCCAAGGCTGCCGACGCCACCTTCTCGGCTGCGGACGAGTCGGCATTGCCGGCGGATTAGGGTCCAGGGTCCCTACACAGATTCGGCCATGAGGCGGACCATCCCATGGTGAACACGATTGTTGAGGCGCGCGCACTCGCGCCGGATGTCACCTATTTCCGCATCGAGGCCCCCAAGATCGCCCGGCGGCGGCAGGCGGGCCAGTTCGTGATCGTGCGGGTGGAGGACGACGGCGAGCGCATTCCTCTCACCATCGCCGACTCCGATGCCGAAGCGGGCTGGATCGCCTTGGCCGTGCAGGCCGTGGGCCACACCACCACGGTGATGAACCAGCTGCAGACCGGCGATCATCTTGTCGACATGGTCGGCCCGCTTGGCGAGCCGTCGGAGATCGAACAGTTCGGCACTGTCGCCGTGGTCGGGGGTGGGCTCGGAACCGCCATCGCCTATCCGGTGGCGAAGGCGTTGAGCGACGCCGGCAATTCGGTGATTTCCATCATCGGTGGCCGCAGCGCCCCGTATGTGATCTTCGAGAGTGAGATGGGCGCGTGCTCCGACGAGATCCATCCGTGCACCGACGACGGCAGCCACGGGTTCCATGGGCTGGTGACCACGAAGCTCGATGAGGTCATGGCCCGTCGGCAGGTTGACCGGGTGATCTGCGCCGGTCCCATTCCGATGATGCGGGCCGTCGCCGAGACCACGCGACCCCATGGCGTTCCGACCATCGCCAGCCTCAACCCGATCATGGTCGACGGCACCGGGATGTGTGGTGGTTGCCGGGTGTCGGTTGGTGGAGAGTCGAAGTTCGCCTGCGTCGACGGCCCGGAGTTCGATGCCCACAAGGTCGATTTCGAGTTGCTGAGCCGACGCAACCGGGCTTATCTCGAGTGGGAGACCGAACACAACCGGTCGGCATCATGACCGAGCTCACCAAACGCGAGCGCATGAAGCTGCCGCCCACGGAGATGCCCGAGCGCGATGCCGCTGAGCGGGCCCGGGGTTTCATGGAGGTCAACTTCGGTTACGACCCCGATCTGGCTGTCACCGAGGCGCAGCGTTGCCTGCTGTGTGCCCGTCCGACGTGTGTCGACGGATGCCCGGTTGGTGTGCAGATCCGCGACTTCATGGGCCATGTCGCGATGCGTGAGTTCACCGAGGCCGCCGAGGTGATCGGTGTCGACAATTCGCTTCCGGCGGTGTGTGGTCGTGTGTGTGCCCAGGAAGTGCAGTGTGAGGGTTCGTGTGTGCTCGAAAAGAAGGGCAAGCCGATCCACATCGGCCATCTCGAGCGTTTCGTGGCCGATTTCGTTCGGGAGCATTCACCGTTGGAGCCGCCCCCCAACGCGCCGTCCACCGGGAAACGGGTGGCGGTGGTGGGCAGCGGCCCGGCCGGCTTGGCGTGTGCCAGCGATCTGATCACCATGGGCCACCAGGTCACCGTCTTCGAGGCGCTCCACGAACTCGGCGGGGTGCTGGTCTACGGCATTCCGGAGTTTCGGTTGCCGAAGGACATCGTCCGTTCGGAGATCGACGGCTTGGCCGACCGTGGCGTCGAGTTCCGTACCAACACGGTGATCGGTTCGCTCGACACGCTCGATGATCTTCTCACCGAGGAGGGCTACGACGCGGTGTTCATCGGGGTTGGTGCCGGCCTGCCGAAGTTTCTCAACGTTCCGGGCGAGAACCTGATCGGGGTCTATTCGGCCAACGAGTTCCTGACCCGCATCAATCTCATGAAGGCCTATTCCGACAAGGCCCAGACCCCGATTCTCGACATGCACGGCAAGAACGTGGTGGTGTTCGGTGGCGGCAACACGGCCATGGACGCGGTGCGTACCGCCGTTCGTCTCGGGGCGGCCCGGGCGTCGATCGCCTACCGGCGCACCATGGAGGAGATGCCGGCGAGGGTTGAGGAGGTCCACCACGCGCAGGCCGAGGGTGTGGTGTTCGACAATCTCGTGTCTCCGGTGGAGTTGCTGGGCGACGACGAGAGCCGGCTCACCGGGGTTCGGTTGCAGCGCATGGAGCTCGGCGAGCCGGGGGATGATGGTCGTCGCCGTCCGCAGCCCATCGAGGGCGAAGTGTTCGATCAGCCCGCCGATGTTGTGGTGATCGCCATCGGCAATGTTCCCAACCCGTTGCTTCTTCGGACCACTCCCGATCTCGATCGCACGAAGTGGGGCACGTTGGTGGCCGACAATGCCACCGGTCGCACCTCGAAGAAGGGGGTGTTCGGCGGGGGCGACATCGTCACCGGGGGCGCCACGGTGATTCTTGCGATGGGGGCGGGCCGTCGGGCAGCCAAGTCGATCGACGAGTACCTCGCTACCGGCGAGTGGTGACCAACTCGGGTTGATGCTCCGGTTTGGAGAATCTGAGTTCGGTGCCGGTGCTGTTGAGCATGGCCCTGAACCAGATGGCGCCGATTCCGAGGGTGAGTGCGGTGGTGGCGGGGCCCATGAACGACTTGGCGACCACGAAGGTGGTGGTCGGTTGGGTCATGAACAGCCAGAGGGTGATGCCGGCGTCGATCAGGCTGGTGACCGCCCACACGAGTGAGAGCCTGATGAAGAAGTGGTAGAGGACGGGGTGGTTGCGGGTCTCGTCGTCGAACGGGCAGAAGTCTTCGGCCAGGCGGCCGGCGAGCGGTGCGCCGAGCGGCACCGAGATCAGGAAGGCGATGCCCACGAGGGCGGTGGTGATGGTGGGGGGAATGAAGTAGACGACGAGGTTGCCGCTGGCGATGGCGGCGATGGTTTTGGCGGTGAGCATCACCGCGCTCAGCAGGACCAGGCCGGGCACGCGCCGTCCCCGGTAGCGCTGGAAACCTATGGCCCCGACCGACCACGCGAGGGCGGTGAGCAGTGCCCATGTGGTGCCGCCGACCTCGAGCAGGCCCACGAACAACACGACGGGGATCACCTTGCCGACGATCACGTTGGGGATCGCACGACGCGCCACTGACACGAGGTTTGGCATCACTATCGGCTTCGACAACTTTGTCACCTCGGGTCGGGATCAAGTGTATGAATCCATCGGCGGTTGCCTCTGGAACCTCACCCATCGCGTCCGTTCCGCAACAGTGTTATCAAGTGGGCGTCGTCGATGATCAGCCCGGTCACTCCCAGCGCGATCAGCTCATCGGCGCGTGATTCGGATTCGATGTTCCAGGTGAACAGGTCGGGTGAGATGCGCAGCAGGGTCGCTGCTGATCGGCTGTTGAGCAGTCGTTGATGCACGACCGTGCCCGGGGCCGGTTTCGCCCGGGAGCGTGGGAGATGGCTCACCAGCCAGAGCTGCCATTTGGTGCCGACTGATCGCAGCACTTTCGTGTGGGGGCGGTCGCGGATGTGGCGGAGCAGCCACCATCCCCGGGCCGAGGCCACGATCGGCCGTTCGTCGCCGAGGACCTCCCTGATGAGGCGAACCATCCTGGGTCGCCATCCCTTGATGTCGACGAGCAGTGGGGTGTTGGGCGGCAGCGATGAGACAATCTCGGCGAAGGACGGGACCGGGGAATCGGTCGGCAGCAGGTGCCATTGTTCCCATTGGCGTTGAAGGATCCAGAGGCGTTTGGCGTGGCGCACCTCGAGCCGGCCGTGCCAGAGGTGGACGTCGATCTCGACCATGTCGGCGATCTCGGCGCCTTCGGGAGCCGAGTCGATCGAGTTGCCGTAGCGGTGGGCGACGATGATCACGTTCGGGTCGGGCACGTCAAGATTCAACACGAAAGCCACGCCGTTCGCAGGGTGCGTAGTCTTCGGCAATGACACTCGATGATGAATTGATCAACAAGGTCACGTGGAAGATTCCCAACGCCTTGGCGCTGGTCGGGTCCCGTTCCGGCGATGAACGCAACGCCATGACCACCAGTTGGATCACCCAGCTCGCCCAGGAGCCGGTGCTGATAGGTGTGGGGGTCGACAACGTGTCGGTGACCAAACGTCTGATAAGCGAGGGCGGGGCGTTCACCGTCAATTTGTGGAACTCCGAGAACACGAGGGTGTTCGTGAAGTTTTCGAAGCCGGCGACTTTCGATGAGTCGGGGCTCAATGGCTGGGCGATCACCGAGGCCGCCACCGGCGCCCCGGTGTTCGTCGATGCTGTTGCGTGGATGGATTGCGAGGTTCGCCATGAGATCGATCTCGGTTCCCACACTCTGTTCATCGGGGAGTTGGTCGACGCGTCGATCAACGACGATGATGATGCCCGTCCGGCGACGATGGCCGATACCCGCATGAAGTACGGCGGTGTTCGCCGCCACTGAGCGTCGACACGGCCGGGTGTCGGGTGGTCAGAGCGCGAGTCGTACGCCCGAGCACTGCCAGCGGGTGTGGGCGGGGAAGAAGTTGCGGTAGCTGAAGCGCATGTGGCTTCGTGGGGTCAGGCAGCATCCGCCGCGCAGCACCTGTTGGTTGACCATGAACTTGCCGTTGTATTCGCCGACCGCGCCTTCGGCGGCCCGGAACCCGGGGTAGCCCACGTAGGGGCTGGCGGTCCATTCCCACACGTCGCCGTAGAGCCGGTCGCTGCCGGTCGGTCCGCCCGGATGCAATCGGTCGACGTCGAGTGAGTTGTCGGCGGGATCCGGTCCGTCGGGTCGCAGTCGACGCGCCGCGCATTCCCATTCGAACTCGGTGGGCAGCCGGGCTCCGGCCCAGCGGGCGTAGGCGTCGGCTTCGAAGTATGAGACGTGGGACACGGGTTCGTGGCGGTCGAGTTTGGTGACGCCGTCGAGGGTGAACTGGTGCCATCCGTCGGCTTGGATCCAGTATTCGGGATGCGACCATCCGGCGGCGTCGCATTTGGCCCAGCCTTCGGAGAGCCACAGTTCGGCGCGCTGGTAGCCGCCGTCGCTCATGAACTCGAGCCAGTCGCCGTTGGTGACTGGTCGTGAGGCGATCTTGAACGGGTCGAGCAGCACTTCGTGTCGGGGCAGTTCGTTGTCGAACGAGAACCCGTCGCCCAGATGTCCGATGCTGAAGATCCCACCGCTCACGTCGAGCCACTCCTGGGGAACGGCGGGGGTGGGTTCGAGGTCGCGGCCCCGGTAGGCCGGACGGATCGGGTTTTGGGACAGCGTGTATTTGATGTCCATGAGGAGCAGTTCCTGGTGTTGTTGCTCGTGGTGGATACCGAGTTCGATCAGTTCGGCGATCTGGCGTCGTTGGCCGGCCTCGGAGTCGATGAATGCGGCCATGGCCTCGTCGACGTGGTGGCGGTAGTCGCCCACGGTCTCGGCTGAGGGTCGCCCGAGTATCCCCCGGTTGGGTCTGGCGAGTCGTTCCCCGATGGCGTTGTAGTAGGAGTTGAACAGGTAGTTGAACTGGTCGTCGAACACCCGGTAGTCGGGTTGTTCGGGTCGGAGCAGGAAGGTTTCGAAGAACCAGGTGGTGTGGCCGCGATGCCATTTGGTCGGGCTGGCGTCGGGCATCGGCTGGATGGTCTGCTCCTCGGGGCTGATGGGCAGGGCCAGTTGTTCGGTGAGGTCACGTACGGCCTGGTAGCGCTCGGTGAGGGTGGAGGTCTCGGTCGATGTGCTCATGTGGTCTCCTTGGCCGTGGCGGTCGACTTTGGGTCGGATCGCGCCAAGTCACCGGCCGGCAGCCGAACACTTGACGCAACCCATTGTTGTCCACGGGCATTCCGCGTCGTCAGTCGCGGTGGTTGTGGTGTGGCTGACGGATGGCTCAGCCGGCGAGGCCGACTTCGTGGAGGCGGCCGTCGGTCACGTCGTAGACGAACCCCCGGATGTGTTCCTTTCGGGTGACGAACGGGGTCATCCAGAGCCTCTGCAGGGACTGGCGCACGTCGGCGTAGGGGTCGCTGAACGACTCGAGGGCCCACCAGGGTTTCACGCCGATCTCCGCTTCGAGTTCGGCCTTGAACTGGTCTTCGCCCACTTTCTGCAGGCCGCAGTCGGTGTGGTGGATCAGCACGATCTCGCGGGTGCCGAGGTAGCGCTGCGAGAGGCAGAGGGAGCGGATCACGTCGTCGGTGATCACTCCGCCGGCGTTGCGGATCACGTGGGCTTCGCCGTGTTCGAGTCCGAGGATTCGGAACATGTCCATGCGCGAGTCCATGCAGGCGACGACGGCCAGGCGACGGGTGGGTTCGACGTTGAGGTCGGCGTCGGCGAATCCGTGGACGAATCGTTCGTTGGCTCGGAGTAGCTCGTCGGCGCTCGGCTCGAAAGGTTCTGTGGGCATCACGGCCGAGTCTGGCACAGGATCGGCCGACCCGATGTTCGCCCGTCCCTCAGCTCCAGCGGTCGTATCTCACGAGGTCCTCCAGCGGCACCCGGCGGCGCTTGAGCGGGCTGGGTGGTGCATCGGCGATCGGCCACCCGAAGGTGATCACCATCAGCATCTCCCAGTCGTCGGGGAGCCCCACCGCGGCCCGGGCCTCTGCCTGATGCCCCAGAGTGACCGGGCATGTCGCCAGACCCTCGGAGTGGGCGACGATCATCATGTTCTGGGCCATGCGACCGACATCGAACATCCTCACCGACTCGGACGGGGCCGCGATGCCCACCACCACAGCCGAGGTCCCGATCCACGAGGCGTAATCGCCTGAAGCAGCCAGAGCGTCCTGCACCGCCTGGTCACGAACCACGATCAAGCGGTTCGATTCCTCGTTCTTGGCGCTGCCAGCCATGCGACCGGCCTGAAGGATCCGGTTGAGAAGATCGTCGCCTATCGGCTCGGCGGTGTAGTGCCTGACATCACGTTTGCCGATCACTGCCTCGTATGCGTCCATGCGCCAGTATGACCACCAGGGCCCATCGATACCCTTCACGAATCCCGAAAGGCGTCCACATGGTCGAAGACAGCCGCTGGATCGAGCTGACCAAGTCGAACCCCGATCACTCCAACTGGTACATCGAACGGTTCCGTGCCATGGAACAGGCCGGCGATGATCTGGCCGGCGAGGCCAGGTTGATCGATGCCATGGCGGCGCGGGGCTCACGAATCCTCGACGCCGGCTGCGGGCCCGGACGGGTGGGTTGGTATCTGTCGGAGCTCGGCCACGATGTGGTCGGGGTCGACGTCGACCCGGTGCTGATCGCCGCCGCCGAACAGGACCACCCCGGTCCCCGCTGGATCGTCGCCGACCTCGCCGAACTCGACCTGACATCCCACGGCATCACCGACGGGTTCGACCTGATCGTCAGCGCCGGCAACGTGATGGCGTTCCTGGCCCCGAGCACACGACGGGCCGTGCTGGAGCGGCTGCGCGTCCACCTCGCCGACGGCGGGCGTCTCGTGACCGGATTCGGATCCGGACGCGACTACGAGTTCGACGAATTCTTCGCCGACGCCCAGGCCTCCGGCCTCGACGTGGATCTCAAGCTCGCCACGTGGGACGTGCGGCCGTTCACCGACGACTCCGACTTCCTGGTGGCAGTCATGTCGGCCGCGTCGACCAACCGCTAATCGGCAACCGACCCCGCCACCAGCCTCGAAGACCCCGCCACCGCCACGAACGTCGCCACCGCGATCACCGAAGCCCACCGCAACGTGGCCCCAAGATCGACCAGGGTCCCCAACGCCAACAACACCGAGCCGTAGCCCAGGCGGCCAGCCAGGCTCGTGAGCGACAGAAACGTCGCCCGATGCTGCCGTTCGACCCTCGGGGCCACCGTCGCCGGCACCAAGACCGACGCGGTGGCGGTCTGCACACTGCGCAACACGATCAGCGGCAACACGAACACCGACGCGGCCAACGCCATGGCCGAGATCGTGACCATCGGGATCGCGGCCACGACGACGAACACGGCAACAGGCCCGAAACGTCGGGCAGCCGGACCCACCCAGCGCACCACCGTCGCCCCCACGATCGCCACCACCGCCGCCAACACCCCGTTGGCGAGCGGCGCCCGGTTGATCTGATCGAGCGACTCCCCCAGGATCTCGGCCAGGTAGGGGGCGGCCAGCTCCGAAGTGAGATGGACGGTGACCACCTCACCCACCACATAGAACGCAACCCACACAAGAATCCGTTGACGCAGATTTCCGAGCACCGCCGCGAACTGCCTCACCGCACCGGATGGCGGACGCTGCCACGGCGGTTCCACCAACCCCATGGTGATCACCAGTTGGATCACAGCCGCCGCGAGAGACGCCGCGAACGGCAGGCGCAGGTCGACCACCCCGAGAGCGCCACCCACCAGGGTCGCCGCGGCCAGGGCCACCAGGTTGTACCGGCGAATCACCGACTCACGGTCGGTGAACTCGACGGCACGGCCCAACGACTCGAGCGTGTCGTAATGGAACGTGACATCGGTACCCGACGCGAAAGCGAAGCCGGCAGCCACGAACACCTGAGCCGTTGAGACACCAACGAAACTTCCCGCTGACAGGAAGATCACATGGGCAGCCACCCAACACACCGCCGAGATGCGCAGCGTCGCCACCCGACCGACACGGTCGCTGAACCAACCGGACGGAACCTCCAACGCCACCACCGCCAGGTAATACACCGCCTGCAACCGCAGGGCCCCGCCGAGCCCGAAACGATCGATGAAATACAACAGCGACGTCGGCAACCAGAAAAGCGCACCCGACGCCACCTGCAGTCGCCCGTAGCGATCAAGATTGCTCTCCATCGCGTCCGGCACCCCGGCAGTCTGCCACGCGGCCGGCGATGGTATGAATCCCTGCGGGTGACGGGGTTTCGGTCCACCGGTTGGTGAGCCACCGACCAGCGACGAGCTCTAATCCGCGGGCAAACAGGGCGACGCCGCGTTCTCGTGCACCACGATCACGGACTTGCCGATCGAACCCTCGCGTTCAAGGTCCCCCCCACCCCCCCCC
>CAZDYO010000013.1:0-15416 GCA_964509555.1 uncultured Acidimicrobiales bacterium | reverse complement strand
CTGCTTTTGCCCCGAGATCACGGATGAGGGACAACGAGCGGTGGAGGTGGGGGCAGGTCTCGGCATGGACCATCACGGTTGAGCATCCGGCGTCGATGTAGCGCGACACCATCCGGTCGGGTTCGACCACCATCAGGTGGGCCTCGAACGGCAGATCGGAGTGTGGTCGGCAGGCCGCGATCACATCGGGACCGATGGTGAGGTTCGGAACGAACACGCCGTCCATCACATCCCAGTGGAGGCGGTCGGCGCCGGCGGATTGCAGCTTGGCGCACTCCGAACCCAGATTCGCGAAATCGGATGCGAGGATCGATGGGGCGATCTCGATTGGGCGCAGCAAGGGATCCTCCGATGTCATCGAACCAGCAACCTAGCGCCCGCCGAGGTGTGGCGGAAGCCATATGGTTCAGGCCCGGATACCGTTTCGGTGTGGAACTCCGTGTGACGGCAACGGCGAGGGACGGAGCGGGTGTGGCACGCGGCCCGGATGGCCGTGTGGTGTTCATCGACGGGGCGCTGGCAGGTGAGACCGTGGTGGTCGAGGTGTCCCATGTCGACCGTCGGTGGTCGCGCGCCAGTGTTGTCCATGTCGTGGAGGCGGCCCCGGAGCGTGTCCCCGTCGACTGCACACATCAGCTTGAGGGATGCGGTGGATGTGATCTCCTTCATGTGGCCAAGTCGGCACAACTCCGCCTCAAGACCTCGATGGTGGTCGACCAACTCACCAGGGCCGGGGTCGACGCTTCCGCACCCGCTCTCAGGTCGCTCGAGAATGATTCCGGCCGCACCAGCGTGAGAGCCGCCGTGCAGAACGGACGGGCCGGGTTCAGGGTGAAGTCCTCCCACGATGTGGTGGTGCCCGAGAACTGTGACGCAATCGATCCGCTGGCGGAGGAGATCCTTGTGGACGGCCGGTTCCCGCTGGCGTCCGAAGTGACGATCCGGGTGGGCGCCAGAACCGGCGAGAGGCTGGTGGTGGTCGATGGCCCTCTTGACGACGTGACGGTGCCCGACGACGTGCGCCTCATCAGCACGAAGGACCTGGCCAAGGGCAAGAGGGCGTGGATCCACGAAGAAGCCGGAGGTCGGCTCTGGCGGGTGTCGGCACGTTCGTTCTTCCAGAATCGTCCGGCGGGAGCCGACGCACTTGTCGAGGAAGTATCGGAGATGGCCGGGGTCATGTGCCCGGACGGCCCGATGATCGACGCGTACTGTGGTGTCGGCCTGTTCGCCGGAACGGTCGGGCAGAACCGCCGGGTCACCGCAGTGGAACGCAGCCGCGACTCGGTCGCCGATGCGAGAGTCAACCTGCGCGGCACAGGAACCAAAGTGGTGCGGGTCGGGGTGGAGAAACTGAGGCCATCATCTGCTTCCCTGGTGGTGGCCGACCCGGCGCGCGAGGGTCTCGGACGGACGGGGGTCAGGGCGCTCGTGAAGTGCCAGCCCGAGGCCCTGATACTGATCAGCTGCAGCCCGTCGTCGTTCGCCAAGGACTCGAAGCATCTTGCGAACGAGGGTTATCGGCTCGACCGTTGGACTGTGGTCGACCTGTTTCCGAGGACCTCCCATGTGGAGACCGTGGCGGCCTATCTTCCGGCCTGATCAGGCTGTCAGGCCGCGTCGTCGACCAGCATCGAAGCGCAGAGTTCACGGGCGACGTCGTCGTAGTCTTCGTCGATACCGACCACGCGGTCGGCGCTGTCCTTGAACGGTTCGACGTACAGATCGTGCATGGGAGCGACGGTTTCGGCGAATTGGCGGCGGACATCGTCGGGCTGGCGACCACGCTCGGCGACATCCCTCTTGATCCGACGCTCGAGCCGGATGTCCTCCGACACGTCGATAAAAACCAGAAGATCGATGCGAGCGGCCACCTCGGGAAAGCTCGCCAGGAGGATTCCCTCGACCACCACCAACGGGTGGGCTTCGACGCGTTCGGTTTCTGCACGGCGTGTGTGGGTGGCAAAGTCGTAGATCGGCACGTCGATGGCCCGGCCGGCGCGGAGCATGTCGAGGTGGTTGACGAAGAGTTGGTGGTCGAGCGAGTCGGGGTGGTCGTAGTTTCGCAGCATCCGTTCGGACATGGGTATGTCGGTCAGGTCGCGGTAGTAGGAGTCGAAGGCCAGCACCGACACCAGATCCGTGCCCAAGGATGAGAGCACTCGCCGGGTGAGGGTGGTCTTGCCCGCTCCCGAGCCGCCACAGATGCCACAAACCTTCACTGTCACGGAAGGCGATCATACTGCCCGGGTGGTCGGTGTTCATTGTCGATGATGTCATCATCTGGTCATGGACAAGAGTTTCTCGGCATCGTCACGTGCTGCCATCGAACCGTTTCACGTCATGGAGGTGATGCGAGCCGCCGAAGAGCGGCTGGCGGCCGGCAACGAGGTGTTGCACCTCGAGGTCGGTCAGCCATCGACCGGGGCAGCCGCGGGCGTACTGGAGGCCGCCCACCGTGCGATCGACTCCGACGTGTTGGGATACACGACCGCCAAGGGGCTACCGGAGCTGCGAGCACGGATCTCCGACCATTACCTGGGGTGGTACGGAGTCGAGGTGGACCCCGAACGGGTTCTGGTCACCATGGGGGCCTCCGGCGGATTCGTGCTGGCCTTTCTCGCCGCGTTCGATCCCGGTGGCCGCGTGGCTGTTCCCAGCCCCGGGTACCCGTGTTACCGAAATGCCCTGACCGCACTCGGGGTCGAGGTGATCGACCTGCCTGTCGACCGATCAACACGCTTTCAGCCAACGCCGAACCTGCTCGAGCGTTTGCTTCCCCTCGACGGACTGGTGTTGGCATCGCCGTCCAACCCCACCGGGACAATGCTTCCGGAGCCAGAATTGGAGGCCCTTGTCGAGTGGTGTGATGCCAATTCTGTCCGCCTGATCTGCGACGAGATATATCACGGCATCACCTACGATCAGGCCGCTCCGTCGGCGCTCGAGTACGGCGACTCGGTGGTGGTGGTCAACAGTTTCTCGAAGTATTTCTCGATGACCGGGTGGAGGCTCGGATGGGTGGTGTCTCCCGAGGATCTGGTGGTTCCGATCGAGCGCTTGGCCCAGAACTTCACCATCGCCGCACCCACCCTGTCACAGACGGCGGCCGTGGCGGCGTTCGATTGCCACGACGAGCTTGAGCTCAACGTGCGCCGCTACGCGGAGAACCGTCGGATACTTCTCGACGGTCTCCCCGGAGCGGGTTTCACCGATCTCGCACCTGCCGACGGAGCGTTCTACATATGGGCAGGGAGTTCCCACATGGGTATCGGCAGCGAGGAACTCTGTCGTCGTTGGCTCGATGAGATCGGGGTGGCGGCCACACCGGGAGTCGACTTCGATCCCGGTCGTGGGCAAGGATTCGTGAGATTCTCTTTTGCCGGGTCGCAGGGCGACGTGGCCGAGGCGGTTGTTCGTCTCAAGGACTGGGTGTCGCAAAACACGGGGGTTACGGACAAGTGAGCGAATTCGAGACTGTGAGGCTGGAGCGCGACGGCCATGTGGCCTGGCTGACATTGAATCGCCCCGAGGTTCATCATGCGTTCAACAAGGTGATGCAGCAGGAGATTCGTTCGGTTTGGCGCGAGCTTCGAGTCGACGACGATGTGCATGTCGTCGTTCTCACCGCGTCGGGACACAAGGCGTTCTGTGTGGGCATCGACAGAAACCAGGAGTTCACGGCTCTCAACGATTCGGCGACGCTCTACGGCACGTCAAACAATTTCATGTACGACGATCCCGGCGAAGACCTGGGCCCCAAGGCATGTGATCTCTGGAAGCCGGTGGTGGCCGCCGTCAACGGAATGGCTTGCGGCGGAGCGTTCTATCTTCTGGCCGAGGCCGACGTGATAATCGCGTCGGATGACGCCACTTTCTTCGACCCCCACGTCACCTACGGAATGGCTGCGGTCTATGAACCGATGAAGATGCTTCAGCGCATGCCGCTTGGCGAGGTCCTGCGATTGTCATTGCTCGGTGCCAACGAGAGGATGACCGCCGAGACCGCAAGGCGGATCGGCCTCGTGTCCGAGATCTGCCCGGCCGACGATCTCAAGGCTCGGGCGAAGTGGGTGGCCGATGCCATTGCGTCGCAGCCCCCTACGGCGGTTCAGGCCACGCTCCGCGCCATCTGGGCAGCCAATGATCTCGGCCGGCTCGGGGCACTGTCGGTTGCTCCGGCCATCCTGTCGACCGGTTTCGACCGTGTCGGCATGGAGTCTGGAGGACGCGCCTTCGCGGATGGCGTCAGAATCGAGCCACGGCTGCGCTGAGATCAGGCCACGGGGTATCGGATCAGCCGGCTGATCCCTCTGATGCCCACTGGTCGAATGCCTTGCGAACGGCGTTGTCGACGATGTCGTTGGCCGAGTCGTCGTCGACCGAGTGATCGTCGCTCTCCAATGCGGTTTCGTCTGAGATGCTCGCAGTGTCGGCGAGGTCGGCTGGGGACAGGTCGCTGCCGGTGTCACGCAGGTCGATGGAGGGCTCGTGGTCGCGAGGCTTGAGCGTGGACTCGATGGATTGCATGAGTTCGCGGAGGCGCTCGCGGGACGCCACTTCCTTGGCCTTCAGCTCGGCGAGTTGCAGGTCCTTGTAGATGCGTGCGCCGTCCATCGTCTTTTCGGCCTCCAGCTCAGCGTCGCTCAGGATCTTGTCGGCGCGTTGACGGGCCTGGGCCACGATGGCATTGGCATCTTCTTCCGCCACCGCCACGATCGACTTTGCGGTCTCGGTTGCGGATTCGGTCGAGCTGTATGCAGATTCCTCGATCTCCGCGGCGCGGGCTGTGGCTTGGGCCAACACCCTCTCCGATTGGGTCAGTGCGCTGGCCAGGGTTTCTGCGGCCCTCTCGGTGGTCTTGTCGGCGTCGCGGATCCGATCGTCGGCGACCCGGTGCTGATGATCGGCGGCCTTCAAGAGCCTGTTGGCCTCATCGAAGGTGGCCTCGAGATGGGCGGACCGTTTCTCGAGCTCA
The DNA here is from genome assembly GCA_964509555.1 of uncultured Acidimicrobiales bacterium. GTDB lineage: Bacteria > Actinomycetota > Acidimicrobiia > Acidimicrobiales > Aldehydirespiratoraceae > SZUA-87. Next base: position 10,438 of record CAZDYO010000013.1, on the reverse strand, counting down.
GCACTTCTGGCCTCGAGTTCGATCTGCCGATGCTGGAGACTTGCCTCGGCGTCGGTGAGGGTCTGGCGCGCTACCGACTCGGCTGCTGTGTAGACGTCCCACAAAGATCGCACGGCCTCGTCCAGTCCCACACGGGCCCGCTCTGCGGCCGCCTCAAGGGGGACCTCTTCGTGTTGCAACGAACCGACTTCATCGGTGTTGTCGGCTGACATCATCTGCATTTCCTTGTTGGTCACGGAGAGTGGGAATATTGCCACGCTCAGGGCATTGTAGGCGAGACTCGTGGCGGTGTAAAGAGTGCCGCCCCCGACGAATGTCGATCGCTCGGGTCATGTCCTCGTCTTGGTTGAGCTCCAGAACATGTAGCCCAAATCAAGCATCACCAGTCCGGCTGCGAGCATGAGCATGGTGCCGGTCGTACCGGTGAATGCCAGTTGCTGGGCCCCCTCGATCTCGGGTGCGGCCGGGGAGATGGTGGTCGTCGGCGGCTGGGACACGGCCACTGGTCCTGAGACGACGCTCGTGGTGGTGGTCGGGAGTGTCGTGGTGGGGGCCGGTGTGGTTGATGTCGGTGGCTGGGATGTGGTGGTTGGTGGTGGCGCTGTGGTGGTTGTCTGCACCGGCGCGGTCGGCGACCAGGTGATGCAAACGAGTCCGACTTCGACCGAGTCGGGAGCAACCACTGGCGCATGCGTGATGACGACGTCGGTGACAAGGAGTTGGGCCTGCACCGCGAACGCCTGGGTTCTGAAGGTCGGGTCGTTGTCGGGGATGTCTTCGGTGGGGCCGAATGTCGCTCCGCCGATTGTTGCTGTCACTCGTTCTCCGGGCTGTATCTCCGAGCCGTTGTGCCCGCTGTCGCCGGTCTCGACGCTCACGCTCCGCACGAACACTGAGCCCAGTTCGATCGGCAGGGTGAGGGTCTCGAGGGATGCTCCGCGGAGCCAGATCCTCTGCCGGCCGAAGTCGACGCAGCTCACGGTTTCGCCTGATTGCTGCGCCGCTGCGGGCACCATCAGGGCGACCGTGGCGACAGTCAGCAACGTCATGGTCAGTGCGGATTGTGTTCGCCGTCGTGAGCGGGAGGTGCTCCGCCGCAGCAATGTTCCCGTGCGCATCATGTGAACACTGTAGATTTCCACACAGAGTAATGAAAATTATTCTTGAAATCGCTCTTGGTGGTTGATCGGGCCGGCGGTGGGATATTGCTGGGCCACCACCGCGTCTGTCAGGCCCCCAAACGTTCTCGCGCGGCCTTGGAACGATCGAGAAGAAGTTGGGGGATGGCCACCCCGTTGATGGTCGCTCCGCCCCCCGATGATGACGCGGGGCCACCGGCAGCGCTGTCGTCCTCGGACTCGTCGGCGTGTTCGGCTCTCAACTCGGCGGCGCGGGATTCGGCCTCGCGAGCCTCGAGGAATCGGTGGTAGTCCTTGGCTTTCACGAGCGCCGAGTGGTCGATGTGGCCGACACTGGAGCCGTCGGAGAATCTCACCCAATACCGCAGCCAGGTGACTCCATTGGCCAGCGCCACCTTGCCCTCGGACCCCGCAGGATGCCCGGGAATCTCGCTGAGCAGGCGGACCTTCTGCCCTCTCTTCAGGGGGTGTGCTTGCATCTCGGCCGTGCTTGACATAGGCGGTCACCGTAGCGTGTGTGTGGGCCGAGATCCGACATCGTGATCGTCTCGGCCGCGCCCGGGTGCCATGGTCGTGGAGACGCGGGGAGCGGGTGTGACTTGTGGCGACAATGTCGACATGGGGTCCGGGTTCATGCAATGTTGTCGCATGACAGACTCCGACCACGGCGAACACGCCGGTCATTCCCATGGGTCCGGACACAAACATGGCGCCCGGTCCCAAGGCAGGTCCGCACTCATCGGTGCCGCCGCGGCGAACACGGTGCTGCTGGTGGTGCAGGTCATCGGTGCGGTGGTGTACGGGTCGCTGGCCCTGCTGGCCGACAGCGTTCACCAGGCATCAGACGTGGTCTCACTCCTCATGGCGGTCGTCATCGCATTGATTGTGGCCAAGCCGACATCCGGGCGTTTCACGTTCGGTTTCGGACGGGCCGATGCTCTTGGTGGATTGGCCCACGCCCTCATCCTGATGGCCGGGGCGGTTCTCATCGTGGTCGAGGCCATTTCCCGTTTCGGAGATGAGGTGAACGTCGACGGCGGGGGAGTGGTGGTCCTCGCCCTGGTCGGGGTGATCGTCAACGCCGGCAGTGCCAAGTGGCTTCACGGGGTCGGAGGACATTCGCTCAACATGCAGGGGGCGGTCCTGCATCTGGTGGCCGACACCCTCGGCTCGGTGGTGGTACTCGTGAGCGGTCTCGTGATCTTGACCACCGGAGCCGACTGGGTCGATCCCGTGGCCTCGATTCTGGTCACCCTGCTGATTGTGTTCTCGGCGGCTCGGCTGCTGTCAGCGGCGGTCAGGGTCCTGATGGATGGCGTGCCCGCCGGCGTCGACCTCGATGAGTTGAGGTCGGCATTGCTCGACGATCCGATGGTCACCGACGCCCACCACGTCCACGTGCGTTCCCTCGACGGCGAGACCCTGAGCCTCACCGCCCACGTCCTGATCAACACCGATCAGCTACACGATGCGCAGACCGTCACCAAGCGGCTCACCGCGATGTTGTCCGATGAGGGAATCGGACACGTCACGCTTCAGGCGGAGTGTCATCCCTGTGACGAACCGGGCTGTTGATCAGATGGTGGAGGTCCCGCTGTCGTCGATGAAGTGAACGTTCGCTAACATGCGCCCGTCGCCCCGAAAACAGGAGTTTCCGAGATGAGCACCCCAACGGCCGAAGAGGTCCGAGCCGAGGTCGAGGCATGGCTCGACGAAAACTGGGACCCCAGCATGACCGTGCGTGAGTGGTGGGCCAAGTTGCTGCCCACCGGGTACACCCACCCGATGCTGCCCACGAATGCCTACGGCAAGGGGTGGGGACGCGATCTGGCGGCAGCAGTCATGGCCACCATGGCCGATCGCGGGGTGATGGGTCCGCCATCATCCGGCCTCGGCTACATGCTGGCCGCCCCCACGATCGCCGCGCACGGCTCCCAGGAGCAGATCGACCAATTCATCCCCGAGATTCTCGACGGCACGGTCGGATGGTGTCAGCTCTTCTCCGAACCGGGTGCCGGCTCCGACCTTGCCAGCCTCGGCTGCAAGGCCGAGAAGGACGGCGACGAATGGATCATCACCGGTCAGAAGGTGTGGACTTCGGGTGGCCAGGTCGCCGACTGGGGAATGCTCATCGCACGCACCAACCCTGATGTCCCGAAACACAAGGGAATATCATGGTTCGCCTTCGACATGAACCAACCCGGAGTCACCGTCAGGCCGCTCACCGAGATGACCGGACGGGCCCTGTTCAACGAGGTGTTCATTGACGAGGCCAGGGTGCCCGACGCCAACATCGTCGGAGGTCTCAACAATGGCTGGGCCGTGGCCAACTCCACACTCATGTTCGAGCGGGCCTCGTTGGGCTCGGCCGGCAAGAGGCCCAACACGGCCACTCCCGGCGTGAAGGGCGGCGCCCTCGACAAACCGGCTTCCGAGTTCGCCTCAAAGTCGCGGGGCGAGGGCGGAGTACCCGGGCTCGGGATCAACCTGTGGCAGAGCCTGGTCGACATCGCCCGCAGTTCGGGGAAGATCTCAGATCCCGTGCTGCGTCAGCGGCTCGTTCACCTCTACTCCCTGATTCAGATCAACGGATTCTCGATGCAGCGGGCCAAGGACCCCAATCAGCGATCCGGGGCCGAGGGCAACATCGCCAAGCTCACCATGAGCGAACTGTTCAGGCAGTTCCGCGAGGTCGGAATGGCTGTGGTCGGTGCTGACGGCATGTTGAAGGGCGAAGACGACAAATCGTCCGGCGGGGTCGTTCCCGAGATTGCAATGTTCTCGCCCGGCCCGTCGATCTACGGTGGCACCGACCAGATCCAGCGCAACATCATCGGCGAGAGGGTTCTTGGTCTGCCCAAGGAACCGGGCTACGACAAGACCACCCCGTTCCGGGATCTGCCGAAGAACTAGCAGATCACTCTTCGGGCCATCAGCCCGATCTCCGGGTTTGATGGGGCACAATCTGATCATGGCAGAACCAATCGTGTTCATCCGTGCCGACGGCCCGCCGCTGTCACCACGGGTCCACGGGGCCAAGGCGTGCGGGCTCCAACTGTTGATGCGCATGGGGTTGAACGTCCCACCGGCATTCGTCATTCCGGTCGAAGCGGCGGCCGGGGTGGCGAGAGGCGAACCAGACGAGGATGTCGATCGATTCGTGTCCCGGCTGTGCGACGGTGTCGTCGAGCCGCGCCTGGCCGTCAGATCCGGCGCCGAGGTATCGCTTCCTGGCGCGTTCGAGACCTTGCTCGACGTTCATCCCGAGGTGGTCACGGCAGCGGTGCTCACCGTGATCTCGTCAACGAGGAGTCTTCGGGCGATGGCCATCGCCAATACTCTCGGCTACGACCATGTGCCCCCAACGGCGGTCATCGTGCAACGACAAGTCGATGCCACCGCCGATCAGATGTCCGGCGCCGGTGCGGCAACCAGCCGGGATTTGTTGGGTGACGGGACAGGTCCGGTCGGGTCGTTCGCATGGGAGACACAGGGAGATGCGGTGATGGCGGGAACCGCTCCGGTCGTGTCTTTGGCGTCACTCGCAAAGCGGTGTCCGGATGTCATGGATCGACTGGAGGGCGACCTCAAGCGGCTTGAAGCCGAACTCGGAGGGCCCGCCGAGGTCGAGTTCGCCGTCGAGTCGTCGACTCTCTGGTACCTCCAGGTTCGCCGTGTGAGGAACGTCATCGCGATCGACACCCCACCCCTGCCCGACAACGTGGATGTGATCGGTTCGGGTCGTCCGGCTGCTCCGGGGCAGGGCGAGGGAGAGCTTCTCATCGATCTCGACGATGCCCTCGACGCCATTGACGACGGTCGCAGAATCATCCTGGCGCTCGACACCACCTCCCCATCTGAGGTGCTGGTGATGGCACGATCCGCTGGTGTCTTCACCGCCATTGGTAGCCCGGAATGTCACGCGGCGGTTGTGGCGCGGGCCGCGGGCATTCCCGCGGTGGTTTCGGTACAGGAGCTGATCATCCATTCCGACCACGTCACCATCGGCACCAGAAGGGTCAACGTCGGAGACCGCCTGGTCATCGACGGCACGACCGGTCTGATTGCCTCGGCTACGGTCTCGACATGACTCGCAAATTCAGATTCAGTGTCCAGTCGTCGGGATTGCCCACCGCAGCCGATTTCATCGATTCGGCGCGCAGAGCCGAGGATCTCGGCTATGCGGCGTTCGGCCTGCCCGACCATTTCGATGGCCAGTACGCGCCGATGGTGGCCTTGGCCGCGGTCGCCCAGGCCACTTCGAGCATCGAGCTTCAGCCTCTCGTGCTGGCCAACGATTATCGCCATCCGGTGGTGCTGGCCAAGGAGGCGGCCACCCTTGATGTCCTCTCCGGGGGCCGGTTCGTGATGGCCATCGGAGCGGGCTGGATGCGCACCGACTACGACCGCAGCGGCATGACCTACGATCGGCCCGGGGTCAGGATCGCACGGCTGGATGAGTCGGTGAAGATCCTCAAGGGTCTGTTCAGCGGAGAGCCGTACACCTTCCACGGCGACCACTACCAGATCACCGAGATGGCCTCCACCCCGGTGCCGGTTCGCAAGCCACACCCGCCGTTCCTGATCGCCGGAGGTGGCCGCAAGATCCTGTCGCTGGCCGCCCGGGAGGCCGACATTGTCGGATTCAATCCCGGTCTTGCCGCGGGCGTGGTCGATGAGAGAATCGCACCGACAGCGCATGCTGAGGCCACCGATCAGAAGCTGCGGTGGGTGCGAGAGGCCGCAGGCGACCGGATGGACGACATCGAACTGCAGACCTCGGTCTTCTTCGGGTCGATCACCGACGATGCCATGGCCACCGCGGAGTTCATGGCCTCGATGATCGGGGCCACCGCCGAACAGATGCTCGACTCGCCCCATGTTCTCATCGGCACCGTCGACGAGTGCATCGAGCGGGTCCGATCCTGGCGCGAACGATGGGGAATCTCGTACGTGAGCTTCAGCGGTGATTTCATGGATGAGATGGCACCCGTGGTGGCCGCGTTGTCAGGGACCTGAGAGGTCGACCATGGGGCACAAGGTCAGGCTCGACATCGACGGGGCGATCGGGGTCATCACCAACGACAACCCCGACAAGCACAACGCCTTCGACGACGACATGGACGCCCGTCTCTTTGAGATCCTCGACGAGTTGGCCGGCACGCCATCGGTGAGGGCAATCATCTGGCGGGGTGAGGGCAAGAGCTGGTCGTCGGGCCGCGATGTGGGTTCCATTGGAGTTGCCAGGACTGAACTGACCCACCACGAGTTGATGGTCCGGGGGCACCGCGGGATTCAGAAGCTGTGGGAAATCGAGGCCCCGGTGATCGTCGCGTTTCACGGCTGGGTCATTGGCGGGTCGTTCCAACGTGCGCTGTTGTGCGACATCCGAATCGCTGCTGAGGGCAGCCGGTTCATGCTCCCGGAGTTGGGCCACGGAGTGATCCCCGACACCGGAGGTATGGCCGTTCTGCATGAGATGTGTGGGCCGGGACTGGTCAGCGACATGGTGCTCACCGGCAGGCGACTCGAGGCGGATGAGGCGCTGGCCCACGGCATTGTGAGCCGCATCGTGCCCCCGAATCGCCTGGATGATGTCGCCCTCGAGATGGCGGAGAAGATCGCCTCATCGCCGGCAGTGGCGGTGAAGCTGGCCCGACGCGTCATTTCGCATCTGTCGCGTCCCCCACTCAGGGCTTCCATGGACGATGAGCTGATTTACCAAACCTTCCTCAACAGGAGCGACGATTTCGCCGAGTTCCGGGCCGCGCTCGAAGAGGGTCGCGAACCCCGCTACCGAGGGAGCTGAAATGGCGGAGAGCAGCTCGCACAACCCGGGGTTGCCCGCCCCTCCCGCGGCGGGCGAGTCCGCGCTTGCACCCGGGGCATTCGAAGGTGTGGCCGTGGTTGTCACCGGGGGTGGTACCGGTCTTGGTCTTGGGATTGCCGCCGAGTTCGCCAGGCTCGGGGCTTCGCTCGTCATCGCCAGCCGAAAGACCGAACATCTCGACGCCGGGCGCGACGCGATCACATCGATCGGGGCGCCGGTGGTGGCCGTGGAGTGCGACATACGCGACCCCGAGCTGGTGACCGCCGTCTTCGATGCTGCCGAGCATGCATTCGGAATGCCCGGAGTTCTGGTCAACAACGCGGCGGCGAACTTCCCGGTTCCGGCCGAGGACATGTCGGCCAACGCGTGGCGAACGGTGGTCGACATCACCCTGAACGGCACGTTCTACATGTCGAGGGAGTTCGCCCGTCGACACATCGCGTGTGGATCGCCGGGCAGCATCATCAATGTCGGCGCGTCATACGCCTGGACCGGTGGTCCCGGATTCGCCCACTCCGCCGCCGCCAAGGCCGGTGTGAAAAACATGGTGGAGACCCTCGCAGTCGAGTGGGGTCCGTACGGGATCCAGGTCAACGGACTCGTGCCCGGTCTCATCCCCCACGACGACATGAGCGACGACATTCGCGCCAACCTTGATCGCACCCCCACCGACAAGGATCTCCTGCAACCGGCCATGCGGGTGGGTACCAGGCGCGAGCTCGGCTGGGCCGCGACTTTCCTGGCCTCCCCCTACGGGCGTTTCATCTCCGGCCACACGCTCGTGGTCGATGGCGCCAATTGGCAGCGACGGTCGCTGACCAACCCCGAAGTGGTGCCGGTGAGAGAGCAGATGGAACGAGGCCCCTTCGCTCTCTGACGATCCCGTGTTTCGATGGCGCCCGCTACCACGAACCACCACCGCCACCGCCACCGCCCCCTCCGACGCTGAAGCCGCCCCCGCCGCCACCGGAGGACGATGGTTGGGTCGAAGCCGTGTGGGTGGAGTGGCTGAGCGAGGAGCCGAGCGCGATGAAGGCCAGATCGTTGCCCATCCTCGACTGCATCGTCGGGTCGGCCCTGTTGGCGGCGGCTACGGCGAGCGTCCAACGGTCGGCCTCGTCGAGAGCGACAGCCCAAGCCGTGTACTCACGCAGCAGACCGCGCTCGGCAGCCTCCTGTACGTGGCGGGCCTCGGAGTCGTGAAGGAATCTCCGGAACGACTCAACCTGAAGCCATCGGGCCGATCCGTCGGGACTACGGATGAGAAGTTCCCACGAATGGATCATCGATGTCCCAGCCAGGCCCGCCAGCCCGGCACCGATGGCCACGACGGTGAGCCACGAACCGCCGTTTCTGTTCGCTTCCACTGCCCCCAGCGCAACGATGCCCAGCCCCAGGATCATGCCCACAAGGCCGAGGACTCTCACCACATCGCGGCGGCGATGGCCGGTTCGGTCCCAGTAGTCGGCACCATGTTGCCAACGTTCGATGTCCTGCTTCATCTGCTGCCAGCCGCTCGCGAACCCTGAGTCGTACTTGGTCAGGTTGAGGCTCTGCCGGCTCCCGAACATTCTCCGGAGAACCGGTTCGGCCGTGGGGTGGGCCGGTTGCTCAGTCCTCACGAGGGTGGCCGCTTTCATGTCGCCCTCGATGATGATCTCGCCTCGGGTGGCCGACTCGAGCAGCCACGCCGCCTGGTGGTGATCCTTGACCGATTCGTCGAGAAGCACGGCTCCCTCGACGGCACTCATCCCCCGTGGCGCCTCGAACTCGGTAGTGGCCAACTCTCCGAGTCTCCGTTCGTCGATTCGCTCGGTCGGAGCATTCGGGTCGTCGGGCCCGAACGCGGCCACGGCGGCTCCGCCGGCCCAGACCTGCTCCCTGCCGGCCCTCCGGACCATCCAGACTGCCGGAAGCGACGCTGCCAGCGCTGCGAGCACGGCGATCAGGGCCGGCTGCAGGATGCCTGTGCCGGGGTCGTGGGCGGGTCCGGTCGGAGGCGGTAGTCGATCACTCGTGGATCCGGACGCGATCCCGCCGATCCTCACGCCCTCACCCGCGGACAACTCGTCGATGTGGGTGGATGCGATACCGTTGGAGCCGATCTCCACCTGACACGGATTCTCGGACCATGCCTCGCCGTGGACACATTTGAAAGAACCGGATGTGCCCCCGAGATCAACGTAGATGTCGATGTTGGACAGGCCGACATCCCAGGAAGTACCCACAGCGGCCCAGTCGAAGGTGGATCCGCTGATGACCGCGTCGCGGTCGAGCACGAAGTCGATTCGGTAACGATGTCGACCGCTGATGGTGGTGAGCGGGTCGCCGATCTTGATCCGGGTTCCGGTGAGCCGGGGCAGAACCTCGAACAGGTCGGGAGCGGTTGACGAGACCACCTCGACACGTGAGTTGGGGGCGAGATCCGGAATGTCCCGGAATATTCCGTGTTTTGAGGCGGTGCCGAAGTCGTAGTCGATGACCTCGGTGACCTCGAGCCCCGTGGGCTTGAGCCTTGCGGAGATCCACATTGCTGAGATGCGTTCGGTGTCACCGGCAGCGGCACCTATGAGAGATGCCACTCCCGCGAGGACCGCCACCACGAGAGTGACCGCGATTGACGCTCGGCGCTTCTTCGATACATGCATACGGCCTGACCGTATCCCCATCATCTGCGGGCCGGCAGCATAGGCCCGATAGTGTCGGCCATCGTGAGTGGACTCGATGCTGTGCTGCTGCTTGGTGGCGGATTCATTGCCGGCATCATCAACACGATGGCCGGTGGAGGGTCGCTTCTGACCGTGCCACTCCTGGTGTTGGCGGGCGCCCCGGGAAACATCGCCAACGGGTCCAACCGGGTCGGTGTGCTCACCGGAAGCTTCAGTGCCGCGGCAACGTTCAAGCGTCTGGGCGTGGCCGGTTTTGCCGGGGTCGGCCGAATCTTGGGTCCGGCCGTGGTGGGCTCGCTGGTCGGTTCGATCGTGGTGAGCCGTCTGGCCGATTCCACATTCGAGACAGCGTTCGGAATCGTCATGATTCCAATTCTTTTCCTGTCTCTGCGCCGACCCGACGTGGAGAAGATGTCTGCTCGGCCGCAGTGGTCGACTCCGGTGACGCTGATCGTGTTCTTCGCGATAGGGGTCTACGGCGGATCCTTCCAGGCTGGGGTGGGGCTGATGTTCATCGTCGCTCTGTCGCGTTCCGGGGTCGATCTGGTTGTCGCGAACCACATCAAGTCGATCACCGTGTTCGTGTTCACGTGCTTTGCCCTGCCCGTGTTCATTCTCAACGACCAGGTCCAGTGGGGTCCGGCCTTTGTCCTGGCTGCCGGAGTGTCATCAGGATCATTCGCGGGCGCTCACATAACCGTGGCCGGTGGAGAGAAAATCGTGCGTCCGGTATTGGTGGTCGCAGTGGTGGTGCTGGCCGGCCATCTCCTGAGGATCTACTGATGACCGGTTTTCCTGCC
>CAZDYO010000012.1:0-15970 GCA_964509555.1 uncultured Acidimicrobiales bacterium | reverse complement strand
GGTCGTGGTCTCACCCTGACCGCCGAACGGCTCGTCGGCCAGTTCGTCGATGGAGCCTGGACCGATGTCGCCGTCGAGTCGCAGACCTGCGACACAGCCAGTTCCGCTGATCCGGTCACCTGCACGTTCACGATGGCCAACGGTGGGAAGTGGCGGATCAGCGCCGATGTGGTCGACGATGCCGGGCGCTTCAGCCACACTGAAATGACCCGCTGGGTGACCGGTGGCGACATCGTCCCGAGCCGGTCGCTCGATCTCCAGAGTGTCACTCTCGTTCCTGATCAGCCGACCTACGCCGTTGGCGACACGGCCAGAATCCTTGTGCAGCCGCCCTTCGGTGCCGCCACCGCGTTGGTCAGTTGGGGTACCGCCGGCCTCGACCAGACCAAGGTCGTCGACATCGCTGCGGCCGGAACCACGGTCGACATTCCCATTGTCGACGCCGACGTGCCCGGACTCCACGTGCAGGTCGAATTGGTCGGAGCGGCGCCGCGCTTCGCCGACGACGGCACCCCCCTGCCCGATGTCGCCCCCAGGCCGGCGTTCGCAACCGGGTCGATCGAACTGCGCGTTCCACCGGCCACCCGCACCTTAGATGTGACCGTCACCCCGGCCGACGGCACCCTCGCGCCGGGGTCATCGACCAGCGTGGATGTCGCCGTGGCCGACGCCTCGGGCTCGCCCGTCGATGGCGCGTCGATGCTGGTGGTGGTGGTCGACGAGGCCATCCTCGCCCTGTCGGGATATGAACTTCTCGACCCGCTCGACGTGTTCTATCGATCCCCCAACACCGGAATCGGAGCGGCACGGAGCCGTGAGTCGATCCTGTTGGCTGATCCCCAGCAACTGGTGGATCAGCTCACCAAGTCCGCAAACACTGCCGCGCCGGCAACGACTGCGGCAGCCGCGGCCGCCGACTACACCACCGCTGAGTCAGCAGTTGGAGCGCCCGTGGCGGCCGACTCCGCCAGCGCATTCGAGGGAGCACGGGCTGCGATCATCGGAGACCAGTCGGCCGGCTCGCCAATCGGGGTCCGGACCAACTTCGATGCGCTGGCCGCATTCCGTCCCGACGTGACCACCGACGCATCGGGCCACGCCACCGTGTCATTCGACCTGCCCGACACGCTCACCCGCTACCGGGTGATGGTCGTGGCCGTCGATGGCGCCGACCATTTCGGGTCCGGCGAGTCGACGATCACTGCCCAACTCCCGCTGCAGGTAAGGCCCTCCGCTCCACGTTTCCTCAACTTCGGTGATGAGTTCGAACTGCCGATCGTGGTTCAGAACCTCACCGACTCAACCACCGAGATTGATCTGGTGGTGGAGACCTCCAACCTTGAGATCATCGGGTCGGCGGGCCGTCGAGTGACGGTGCCGGCCAACGACAGGGTCGAGGTGCGGTTCCCGACCCGCACCGTGTCGGCCGGCACCGCGAGGTTCCGCGCAGCAGCCGTGGGAGGCGGCAACGCCGACGCTGCCGTTGTCTCGCTGCCGGTCTACACCCCGGCCACCGCTGAGGCGTTCGCCACTTACGGGGTGGTCGACGATGGAGCGATAATCCAGCCTCTGGCGGCTCCCACCGATGTCTACCCGCAGTTTGGTGGGCTCGAGATCGACACCTCATCGACGGCGCTGCAGGCGCTCACCGATGCGGTGCTCTATCTGGAGGAATACCAGTTCCGGTCGGCCGATGCCTTCGCCTCACGCATCCTGGCCATCGCGGTCCTGCGCGACGTGTTGGGAGCGTTCCATGCCGACGGCATGCCGACCGTGGCCGAGATGAACGCCACCATGGTCTCCGACATCGCCGACCTGTCGGCTCTGCAGAACTTCGACGGCGGGTTTGGTTCGTGGCGGGCCGATCAGCAGTCGTCGCCGTACCGGTCGGTGCAGGCCATGCATGCTCTCGTCGAGGCCCGGCTCAACGGATTCGCGGTGAGCCCGCAGGTGATGGAGATGGGCCGTCAATACCTGCGCGACATCGAGTTCCATATCCCGTCCGACTGGGGTCAGGCGGCCCGAGACATGCTCATCGCCTACTCGGTGCATGTGCGTGATCTCGATGGCGAGTCCGACCCGGCCGCCGCGCAGGCCTTGTGGCGTCGTGAGGGCACGGGCCTTGGTCTCGACGCCATGGCATGGATCTGGCCGGTGGTGGGCGACGCCGGAATCGAAGCCGAGATCGCCCGCACGTTCGCCAACCGGGTCACCGAGACCCCACAGGCAGCGACGTTCACCACCAACTACGGCGAGGACCAGTGGCTGGTGCTGGGCTCCGATCGGCGCACCGACGGCATCGTGCTCGACGCCATGATCACCATGGACCCGTCATCGGATCTGATCCCCAAGGTGGTGGCCGGACTAATCGGCAACCAGGTGAAGGGACGGTGGGGCAACGTCCAGGAAAACGCATTCATTCTGCTGGCCCTCAATGATTACTTCGACACCTTCGAATCGGTCACCCCCGACTTCGTGGCCCGGGTGTGGCTCGGCGATCTCTACGCCGCCGAGCATGGCTTCCGGGGACGTTCGACGGATCAGGCCGAGACTCTGGTGCCCATGGCCGACGTGATCGCCGGCGGCGACACCGACCTGGTCGTGCAGAAGGACGGCGCGGGACGGCTCTACTACCGGCTCGGTCTGCGTTACGCCCCCAGTGATCTCACGCTCGATCCGCTCGACAAGGGCTTCGTCGTGCAGCGCACCTATGAGGGTGTCGACGATCCGGGCGACGTCTGGCTGAGCGCCGACGGTGTGTGGCATGTGAAGTCCGGTGCCAAGGTGAGGGTGAAGGTCACCATGGTCAACGACAGTCGTCGCACCAACATGGTTCTGATCGACCCGCTGCCCGCCGGCCTCGAACCGCTCAACCCGGTGTTGGCCAACACCGCGGTGGTGCCCCCGACCCCGGTTGAGGGCGACCTCGGTTTCGGCGGTCCCGACATAGCACCGCAGATCGAGCCGGGTCTCGGTCGCTCGTCCTACCTGATCCCCGACCAGGGGATGTGGTGGCAGGGCAACTGGTGGGACCACCAGAACCTGCGCGACGACCGCGCCGAGTCGTACGCCTCGTGGCTGTGGGCCGGTACCCACGAGTTCACCTACGTGGCCCGGGCCACCACCCCCGGGACCTTCGTGGTGCCTCCGAGCCGAGCCGAGGAAATCTATGCCCCCGAGGTGTTCGGAAGGTCGGCCACAACCACCATGATCGTGGAGGACTCAGGTCCGTTCGGCTGACTACCATTCGGCCATGACAACTGACTTCAGTTCGCACAATTTCTTTGCCGACGTGACAGAGCCGATCAGATACGAGGGGCCCGACTCCGACAACCCGCTGGCCTTCCGCTGGTACGACGCCGACCGGATGGTCGGCGAGCGCACCATGGCCGAGCACCTCAGGTTCGCAGTGGCCTACTGGCATTCGTTCGCATCCGACGGTTCCGATCAGTTCGGGGTGGGCACATGGGACCGGCCCTGGTTGACCGGCGACGGAGATCCGATGGATGCAGCCCGCCGCAAGATGGCTGCGGCTTTCGAGTTCTTCGAGAAGCTGGGCGCTCCCTATTTCTGCTTCCATGACCTCGACATGGCTCCCGAGGGTTCCACCTTCACCGAGAGTTGCGCCAACCTCGACGCAATGGTCGACGAGGCGGCGGCCCACATGGATCGCACCGGTGTCAAGTTGTTGTGGGGCACCGCCAACCTGTTCTCGATGCCCAGGTTTGCGGCCGGAGCGGCCACCAACCCCGACCCCCGGTTGTTTGCCCGGGCCGCGGCCCAGGTCAAGCACTGCATGGACGCCACCCACCGACTCGGCGGAGAGAACTACGTGCTGTGGGGTGGACGCGAAGGCTACGACACCATCCTCAACACCGACATGGGCCGTGAGCTCGATCAACTGGCCAGGTTCCTCCACATGGTCGTCGACCACAAACACTCGATTGGCTTCGGCGGCACCATCCTGATCGAGCCCAAACCCCACGAGCCCACCAAACATCAGTACGACCACGACAGCCAGACCATCATCGGATTCCTTCGCAAGTACGACCTGGCCGATGAGGTCAAGCTCAACATCGAGGTCAACCACGCCACCCTCGCCGGCCACGACTTCGTGCACGAGATTGCGGTTGCGGTCGATGAGGGAATGCTCGGTTCGGTCGATGCCAACCGGGGCGATCCCAGGCTCGGATGGGACACCGATCAGTTTCCCAACTCTGTCGACGAGATGGCGTTGGCCATGCACGAGATCCTGCGTGGCGGTGGTCTGGGCACCGGCGGACTCAACTTCGACGCCAAGCTCAGACGCCAGTCTGTCGACCGCACCGACTTGTTTCACGCGCATATAGGAGGCATGGATGTAATGGCGCGGGCACTGCTGGTCGCACACGCCATGCTGTCCGATGGGGCGCTCGTCGGGGCCAAGGCCCGGCGATACGCCGGTTGGGACGGGGGACTCGGGAGGGAGATCATGGCCGGGGCCAAGAGCCTGAGCGATCTTCATGACCTGGCCATGCGGGAGCCACTCCCCGACGCGCCGGTGTCCGGTGGTCAGGAGGCCCTCGAGAATCTGGTGAATCGTTACGTGGAACGAGTCCGCTGATGGCACTCGTCGCCGGAGTCGACTCGTCGACCCAGTCGACGAAGGTGCAGATCCGCGATATTCACAGCGGTGAGATCGTGGCCGAGGGGTCGGCTCCCCACCCACCCACCGCTCCGCCGCGCAGCGAGCAGGATCCCGAGGATTGGTGGAAGGCCCTCAAGCAGGCGCTCGGCCAGGTTCGTGAGCATCTCAGTGATGTGGTGGCCATCTCGGTGGCAGCGCAACAACACGGTCTGGTTGTGCTCGACTCGGAGTGTCGCGTGATCCGCCCGGCCAAGTTGTGGAACGACACCGAGTCGGCTGCCGAGGCCCGGGCCCTCACCAGCCGTCTGGGTGCGGATGGATGGGCCCGGGCATGCGGGTCGGTTCCCGTCCCGGCGTTCACGATCACCAAACTGGCCTGGCTGGCGGCGCATGAACCCGAATCATTTTCGAGGGTGGCCCGGGTGATGCTGCCCCACGACTGGCTCACCTGGCGGCTGACCGACGCTTTCGTGACCGATCGAGGCGACGCGTCGGGCACCGGATGGTGGGATCCGGCCGGGGGCTCCTACCGGACCGATCTGCTTCGGCTGGTGGCCGATCGCAACGACTGGAACGACTTGTTGCCCCACGTCCTCGGCCCCACTGAGGCCGCGGGAGAGGTCACGGTGGGGGAGGCCGCGTCCACCGGACTTGCTCCGGGCACCATCGTGGGCCCGGGCACAGGCGACAACATGGCCGCCGCGCTGGGACTCGGGCTGCGTGCGGGAGACTCGGTGATGTCGCTGGGCACCTCCGGAACCGTGTACACGGTCTCAACCGAACCGGCCTGCGACCCGACCGGCGCGGTAGCCGGCTTTGCCGACGCATCGGGCCGTTACCTGCCGCTTGTCTGCACTCTCAACGCCACCAAGGTCACCGACACGGTCGGTCGCTGGCTGGGGCTCGATCAGGCCGCGCTTGCCGCGGAGGCATTGGCGGCGCCGCCCGGAAGCAACGGTGTCTCGTTGGTCCCGTACTTCGACGGAGAGCGCACTCCCGACCTGCCCGACGCCACCGGCACCTGGCAGGGGCTACGCAATTCCACTTCCCGCGCCGAACTGGCACGCAGCGCCCATGAGGGAGTCGTGCGCTCGTTGCTCAAGGGTCTCGATGCGCTGCGGGCCGCGGGCGCCACTGTCGATGGAGATCTGTTCCTCATCGGCGGTGGTGCGAAGAGCCCGGCTTACCGCCGGATCGTGGCCGACCTCCACGGTGCCCCGGTCGTGATACCGAACGTGTCAGAGACCGTGGCCGCGGGAGCGTGTGTGCAGGCAGCATGGATGGCCGGTCACCAGATCGGTGAGATCGCCGGCGAGTGGGGCCTCGGAGAAGGCCAGGTCATCAACCCCAACCCGGTTTTGTGAACGTTTGGAGTCCCAAATGGGACTCCAAACGTTCACAAAACCGGGTGAGTGGGTGGTGCAATGGGGGTTCAACCTTCGTGCAACCTTGTTGGTGGATGATCACCTCAGCGAACATCAAGCGAGGGAGACACTCATGGCACGGTTCAAGGCAAGCAGATTCCTGAAGAGCCCCAAGGTGGCCAAGGCCGTCGATCAGAAAGCCGAATCCGGCGATGAGGCAGAGAAGGCGTCGCCCGCAACGGAGGCGCCGCCGGCGGCCAGAGTTGTCGAACCCATGAGGACACGGCCCGTCGTGCAGCAGCAGGAGTCGCATGTCGACACGTCGCGACGTGTCGATCCCGGCCAAACGATGCGTCGCGTCGATCCGACCGACCGACCGACCGCGGCGCCCCAGGAGAAGCCTGATTCATCGGCTACTTCCGCGGCTGACGAGCGTGGGCCATCCGGACGAATGGACCCCGGTTCTGTCGGGGTGGCCGGAGATTACGACGCTGGCTCGATGGGCAAGTCGGTCGACGAGTTCACCGCCGATGATTTCGAGTCGAGGTCGTCGGCTGAGGGGATTGGTGGCTTCAAGGACCCGGCGGAGGAGACACCGGCGGGGGCCGATCGGATTCCGACCGATAATGGGGTGGAGTCGTCTCTGGCGGCCGATGAGGCCACGCTCGTCGACCCGGCCGACATGGCCAATGACGGTCCCGAAATGCCTGCTGGCTTCGACAAGACGCCCGGAAACATGCGCAGCGGAAATCTGAGCGGTCTGGCCGGGGACGCCGACACATACGGCTCGAATTCCATGGCTGACGCTTCCGGGTTCGCTGAGGAGGATGCCGACGCGGTCTCGACGACTGACAGCACCGGTGATGACGGCACCAGCACCGATGATCAGACTTCAGCCGATGGCACGTCGCTTTCTGAGGACGAGAGGAAGTACCTCGACGCCGCTGGAGCGACAGAAACGTTGGAAGATGAGGGTTACAACGTTGATGACATGACCGCGGATCAAGTTCACGATGCGTTGAACGACATCGCCGACAACGAACAGATCCTCAAGCCCGGGAAGGATTATCTCGAGGCCCGCGACTATGACACCGGCAACATGACCGAAGAACAGATCAGGGACGCTCTCAACACTGAAGCGTCTTACGAAATCAGCGGTGGGGCAGCGGGCACCGCCACCTCACCGTCTTACGTTGATGCCGATTCTGGTGGTGAGGGCTCGGCGCAGGTGGATGCCGACGCCGCGAAACTTCACATTCCAACCTCGCCGATCAGGGGCAACATCGATCCCACCGACTTCGGCAACGGTGCCGAGGAGGTGGCCGACACATCAATCCTCGGCATGTCCGACCCGATGAACCCGGACGACTCGACGAGCTTCGGTGGCGGCTCGATTGGCACTCCGCCACCAACCGCAGGGGTGGACTTCGGTCCAGATCACGTCGATCAGAACCCCGGCGGCGGCCTTTCCGAAGACATCGGCGGTGTCGGGATCGGTCACGACGACGGCACTCTCGATGTCGATCTCGGAACCGACGACGGGACATTGGACCCGGACACCGGGGGTGTGCTCGACGATCTGAGCCAGATGGACGATCCGTCGCAAATGGCCGACACACCCGACATCGGATTCGCCGTCGAACCCGATGACATGACAGCCGACGATCCCACCGGTGGCATGGAAGATAACTTCCGCCACATCGACAGAGTGGACGACATCTTCGAGTGACTCTCGTGGGCAAAGCGGTGTACGTCAGTGGCCTCGGACGCTGAGCAGCAGCTCAGCGTCCGAGGCCAGCTGACGGGCCCCGACCCCGAGCGCGAGATCGAGTGCCAGTCTCGCACTGGCATGGGCTTCCGCACGGCGGTCGAGGTCGGCGAGGCACCGGGCCTGCTCGATCCGGCACCTGGCCTCCCAGGCAGGAGCGCCATTCCGATGGCAATCTTCGATCGCTGCGCCCAACCTGAGCAGGGCCGATTCGTGGTCGCCGAGGCCGGACTCGACGATGCCGAGGGCCAGGTCGACAGGGCCGACGGAAGCAATGATGTCGAGGCACAGCCGACCCGAATAAGGGGTGAGGAGACCGTGCAGCAAGACCATGGTGTCGTGGTCTCCCACTTCCCGGGCCACGAACGCATCGGCACATCGGTGGGTGAGCCAACCCAGGTTGCGGTCATTGAACTGCGGGGATGAGACGACTTGATCGAGCAGCGATGCCGCTTCGTCGTTGCGACCGAGTTCGCAAAGCACCACCGCCAAAGCCGATGACCAGCCGGGAACGTCGGGAGTGTCATGGCGGAACCGCGAAACGATTCCCTCGAGGATCTGGTGGTCACCTCTGTCGATGAAGACCTGACTCCAGCCGCGGGCCACGAGCATGTCCTTGGAGCCTCTCGTGCTGCGTGTCTCCTCGGACAACTTGGCCAGCAAACGCTCCGAATCGGAGTAGCGGCCCCGGAGAGTCGCGATGGCAACCTCGAGGCTCGTGATCCGCCATGAGAGTGCCGTGTGGGACGCTTGGGATGAGAGGACTCTGGCCCGGTTCAGCATCTCGACAGCAGCGTCGATCCGGGATTCCTCGAACGACGATGTTGCCATCGCAACCATCGCCGCCACGAGCGCCTCGTAGCTGCCGGCCGTGTCCGCGGACTCGAGGGACTGGATCACATGGGTGGCGTCGGCCGCTCGCTGATCAAGGTTGTCGGGCGAGGAAGCTGCGAGCTGAGTGCGCAGAATGACCTGGCCCATCACCACCGGATCTCCGAGACCCCTGGCCACATCCAGCGCCGACGCCGCCAGCCGTATTCGCGAGTCGATCGACGAGACCCACATGAGCTCCGCTGCCAGGCCCGATGCGAGCAGCGCCCACTCGGGTGAATTCCGATCGGGACACGCATCGATGGCCCGCTGGATGACCCCCACCACCGGACGGTCGGCCTCCGCGGCGAATCGGGCATGATTGAAACGGGTCAGTTGCAGAGCTGCCTCGATCAGAGTGGGCGCGTCGCCAATGTCGGCGGCCTGCAGCAACAACGACCGGGCCCCCGGTTGCTGTCGAAGCCCGCGCACGCGGCCGGCCTCGAGCAGAACCTCGGCGCGAAGCGCCGCTGGTGGATCAGTCATTGAATCGACCAGTCTGAGGGCCGATTCGAGCCAGTCGGCGGCGTCATCGAAGGCCAGGCTGCGGGTGGCCAGCCGCCCGGCATCAAGTGATGCTCCGACGCGCTCGTGCGGGCCGGCCAGACCGGCGTCGAGGTGATCGGCCAGAGCGAACACAAACGGATCGTTCGGCCCGGTGATCAAGGTCGCGATGGAAGCGGCTATACGTCGATGGAGCAGTGCCTTCCGATTTGCCGTGACCCCGGCCCTGACTGTCTCCGCGGTGAGGTCGTGGTCGAACAGGTACTGGCCGAGACTGTCGGGGTCCTCCTCAATGATGCCGGCGGCAACCGCCGGCTCGAGGCGAGTCACGATCTCATCCACTGTCGTGTCAAGAACTCCGGAAAGCACCCGTGCGTCTATGACCCCGCCTGCCACGGCCGCCACCTCGAGCGCGACGCGCGTGGAGGTCGGAACCTGACGCAGACGAGCCCCGACGAGGGCGGTCACCCCGCTGGGGAGGCTGGCCGGATCGCCATGATCAGCCAACTGGTGCACGAGATAGGGATTTCCGCCGGTGCGAGCGGCCAGATCCATCGGGTCGAGTTCCGGACGATCTGAGAGCAGTTCGGAAACTTCGTCGGCGGAAAGGCCGGTGAGGGTGATGGATTGGAGGTCGTTCTTGATGGTGAGGTGGTCGATCAGGTCCCGGCCGGGGTCGTCGACGCCTCGGGATCGGCAGCACATGGCCAGCATGACCTGCCTGTCGGTTGCCCTGGCCCACCGGCGTACGACCGCCGCAGACGCCCGATCGATCCACTGGAGATCGTCGATCACGACCAGCACCGGTGTGTTTCGTGAGATGGTGTCGAGAAGATCGTCGGCATCGCTGAGCAGCCGTGAGTGGTCCAGTTCGGCGATGGGGTCGTGGGTTTCGGTGGTGCCTTCGGTTGAGGCCGTGAGCCGTTGGGCCAGAGGGCCCCTGTCGATGTCGGCGAGTGTGGGGTCCGACCTGACCTGCTCATCGAGGTCCTTCACGACATCGGTCACGGCCAGGAATGGGATCCGTAGATCGTGATCGGCGACCCCATACGCGACGACCGCTCCGGTCGTCGCGACGGACGCCGCGAATTCTGCCATGAGAGCGGTCTTGCCCGTACCCGGATCGCCGATCACCGCGACGAGGGCGGCCCGGGCAGAGCAGGCCGACTGCCAGAGTTGGTCGATTTGGCTCAGCGGCACGCTTCGTCCGACGAACCGTGATTGGGTCGGGTCGCCGGGGCCGGCGGCCCCAACCTTGACGGTCGGCCGGGCGGTGGTGTCGAGCTCGGGTGAGTCGGCCAAGATCATCTGCTCGAGCGAGACGAGCTCGGGTCCCGGATCGAGCCCGGTCAGTTCAGCGAGCGTCGATCGGAATCGTTGGAATGCCTGCAGGGACTCGGCACGTCGACCGCAACGGTGCAGTGCCAAGATCAGTCGGGCCCAGACCGGCTCCTTGGTCGGGTGCTCTGATGCCAGCATTTCGAGCTCGCCGATCAGGTCTCTCTCCTCCCCATCGCCGAGACGCAGGTCGATGAGAGAAAGCACGGCGGTGAGCCGCATCTCGTCGAGCCAAGTGGCCTCCGCCTGTGCGCTCAGCGAATCGGGAAGATCCCGAAACGGTCGACCGCGCCACAGCTGGAGCGCTTCATGGAGGGCGGTTCGGGCTTGATCGGGTGGCAGCGATCGCGATCTGTCTATGAGGCTGCGGAAGTGGTGGACGTCGACAAACCCCTCACCCACCTCGAGCTTGTACCCGTGTCCACTGGTGATGACGTGGTCATCGCCGATCGCCTTGCGCAGCCGGGATATGTGGCTGCGAAGAGTACGCACGGCCGTGGTGGGAGGATTGTCGTTCCAGATGGTCGTGATCAGTTGCTCGACCGACACGGAACGGCCATCTCGCAGGGCCAGCGAAGCAAGAACGGCCCGTTCCTTCGCTCGCGGCAGGTCGACCGGAACCCCGCCGAGATCCGCCTCGACATCGCCGAGAACCCTTACCCGCAGGGTCATCCCGAAGACGACTCGAACAGGTCGGCCAGCAACCCTTCGCAACTCCGCACGATCACCATCGATGCATCGACCTGTTCTCTCGATGCCATCGGGTTCTCCGCACGACGTTTCCATTTGCTGATTGCGCCGCTCAGAGCGGCAATGAGATCGTTGACCGGGGTGTCGTCGGGCAGGCCGAGACGCTCATGGGCGCTGGCCCCTTCTGCACCGAGCAGGCGCTCAGCTTCGGGTACATCGGCCGGGCGCACCGCGGTCGCTCCCGTACGAATCAGATTCAACAGACGAATCTCGGCGAACTCGTGGGCCTTGGCTTGGATTTCCTCAACATCGGCGGCCAAGCTCATGGCGTCCGGCGAGGACTCGTTGATCAGGAGAGACTCGATCGCGAGGAGGGCGGTGCGAGATTTCAATACGTCGGCGCGACGAGAGAACTGATTCGACAGGACCGATTTCAGCTCTTCGATACCGCTCAACGCACGTAGCACAGAGGCGAGCTGCCCGGCCCCCGCGGCCTCACCGTCGAGGATCAACCGGATGGAAACGCGAATACCGAAAAGTCCGAGACGCGCCAGCAGATGATCGCGTTCGGCTGGCAGGAGCACGTCGAACTCGGGAGACTCGGAGGTGAACCGGTCGACCGACAAGAGCATGGCCGATCGTGTCTCACTGGGTAGCCGAGCCAAGCGGACAAGCGCTCGGTATTCGTCTTCGGTGAGCGATGCTCCGGTCTGCGCCAGCAGTCCCGCGACGGGGACCACTGTCTGGCAGAGCTTGCGAAGCTGGGGATCCGACCGGAATCTATGGGCTATCCGGGCAGCCGACTCCATTGAGTCGAGCCGCCCGACTCCGATCTCGTCGGCTCGTGAGAGCACACCGATTGCATTGATGGGGGTGGCTTGAGCCATGTCGTCGTCGTGAAACGCCTCAAGAAAACCGATGTCGGTGGCGTGAAGGTGACGCAGTAGGTAGAGCACGGCGTCGGCTTCGGTGGGCTTCTCATCGTCGGGTGTGAGAAAATCGTGGGTGCGTGCGGATATGTCGTGGGACAGTGAGGCGATCCCGGGGGTGTCGATCAGTGTCATTTCGCGAAGAGACGACGAGGGCCAGTCGATCACCATGCGGTCGATGTCGGCGGGCTCGAGATCACCCAGATCGATTTCTATGGCCCCGCCTTCCCGGGTGAACCTGGCTCGGGTGATCTCTCCATCGATCCGACGGATCTTGATTTCATAGGTCAACCCGTCCTGATACCACGTGACCACCTTCGTGCACTCGCCGGCATCGGTGGGCGCAAGTTCCTCGCCCACGAGTGCGTTGAGCAGCGTGGACTTTCCGGCTTTCACCCGGCCGGCGATGGCCACCCGCAGGGGGCCGTCAAGACGCTGTTTCGCTGACCGCGCCAGCGATTCCTTCGGGGTGCCGTCGAAGACCTCGATCGCGTGACCCAGGACGGCTCGGGTGCTGTCGATAAGGGTCATGGCGCGACCACGGTGGTGGCCAGTTGGTCGGCTCGATCCCTCAAGAGGTGGAGGCGCCGTACCTCGGCCTCGAGGTCGGCGACGCGGGTTGAGCCGGCGGCATCCTGTTTCAGCGCACCTTGGGCAGCTGCGAGTGATTCGGCAGTGGAACGCTGAAGCCGCCGGGCGAGCTCACCGTAGTGGTCTCGCAGGGTGCGCTGAATCTGCTTGACCGAATCCTGGATGCTTTTCGTGGTCTCCGTGGATGCGGCATCGGTGAACTTTCGAATCGATTGCCGTGCTGACTGTCGGGCAGCGTTCAGCTGCCTCTCCCGCTCGCCCTTCACCGCCTTGCCCCCCATGAACACACCCAACACGATAGTGACCGGGGCAAGGACGGTGAGCCCCAGCATTCCGCCCAGCATGTTGAACATCATCATGCCCGAGTAGGTGCCCCTGAGGCCGGTGATCGCGCCTCCGAGAGCCTTCCCGAAGCTTGCTGGTTCGGTCTTTCCGGCCAGCTGATGATCTGTCGGCTCGGCCGGGCCGATCCGCATCAGGTTGGCGATCTCCGAGCTGTCGGTCTCGAAGTTCTGATCGACGATTGCGGTGAGCAGCTCGGTTCTCTCGCGCAGGAGCTCGAAGTTGGAGACGATCGCCTCGCGGACTGCCCGCTCGGTGAGCGCTTCCAATTCATCCCAGATCGTGGCGGGGTTGTTGGCCTCTATGAGAGCGTCGGTCTTTTCGATGGCTTCGCGGAGTCGCGTTTTCAGATCGAACATCACGTCTGACGAAAGGTCGGACAATCCATCGGAGAGCTGGTGCTGCCATCGGGCTCCGCTGGACCTCAGGTTCTCGGCCCTTTCCCTGGCTCTTGTGAGATCCTCGAGCAATAACTCCTGTCGCTTTGGATCGGTGAGGACCGCCAGTTCTGATTCGAACGGGGCCGCGAGTTCGGTGGCGACATCGAATGCGTGTCGGGCTGAGTTGCGCACGGCGGTGCCGACACGTCCGGACTCGGCGATGCGGATGCATCGCACGAGCTGGTCGTAGCCGGACTCCTCGTTGAGCTCTCGGCTGTCGAGCCGGAGAGCCTCCAGGCGCATCGGGGTGGAGACCGGCAGGATGGCTGTGTCGACCCCGGCGTTGCGGAGGTGCTGCTTGTCGAGCTCGACTATCTGCCGCCAATGTGGATAGAAGTCGGTCTTGGTCTCAACGCAAATCACCGACTCGCAGAGGCGTTGGGCATGGCCGAGGAATTCCATCTCGGGGGCGGTGAGTTCCTGGGAGGCGTCGGTGACGAAGATCACCAGATCGGCGAAGGCGAGAGTGCCCAGTGTGGATGCGCCGTGGTTGGAGTCGAGGCCGCCGACCCCGGGGGTGTCGACCATCACCAGCCCGTTCTCAAGTAGTCGTCGGGGCAGGGTTATCTCAACGAGATCGGGCGCATCAGCGTCGGTGGACGCGGAGGATGGTTCGACGATGTAACGACCGGCTTCGTCGATCGGAACGGCAATCGCATCGTCGCCGGTGAGTACAGAGGCGAACGGCTCGTCGCCGTGGCGGATCGAAGTTGGCACAGCCGTGGCCGTGTCGTCATCGACCGGGCAAATCGTTGAGTCGACGAGTGCATTGACCAGGCTGCTCTTGCCCTTCTTGAACTCGCCTGCCACCACGACCACGAACTCTGGATCAAGTATGAGAGAGCGGGTGGACTCAAGACCGGGAACAAGATCTTCGCGGTTGTAGGCGTTGGCTGCCGCGGCAGCGAGATCCAGAACCGCGAGCGCTTCGATCTCCTCGGGAGACAGCTCGGTCGTTGTTTCCATGGGCGCAGAGAGTAGTTGCGACTGCAACCGGAGGGTTGTTCGTGGGTGAATATTGTGTGATCCGGTTCACGACTCGGTGGCGGTTCGCCTACCATCTCACCGGTCAGTCGCACAGAACGGATACGAATGTCATATCAATTGGGGGTCGACCTCGGAACGACCTACACGGCCGCTGCCGTTCATCGCGAGGGGAGCGACTCAATTGTCGAACTCGGCGGCCGTACATCAACGATTCCGTCGGTCGTGTTCCTTCGTGATGACCAGACCATTCTCACTGGTGAGGCGGCCGAACGTCGAGCGGCGAGTGATCCGGAGCGGGTGGCTCGAGAGTTCAAGCGGCGCGTCGGCGACCCCACCCCGATTCTGCTTGGCGGTACCCCGTATTCCGCCGACATGTTGATGTCGAAGTTGCTGCGATGGGTCGTTGATCACGTCACCCAGCGTGAGGGAGAGGCCCCCAACGCCATCGCGGTGACCCATCCGGCAAATTGGGGACCATTCAAGACCGATCTCCTCTCGCAGGCCATCCGCAACGCCGACCTTGACGACGCGGTGAGCCTCACCGAACCCGAGGCTGCTGCCATCTACTACTCATCGCTCGAGCGGGTGGAGGTTGGCACCGTGTTGGGGGTGTACGACCTAGGAGGGGGAACCTTCGACGCTGCGGTGCTGCGCAAGACCGCCGATGGTTTCGAGATCATGGGTCATCCGGAGGGCATCGAGCGGCTGGGCGGTATCGACTTTGACGAGTCGGTCTTTGCCCATGTCAGGCGATCCCTCGATGGGTTGCTTGAGGAACTCGACCCCGACGACCCAACAGCGATGGCGGCGGTCACAAGGCTCCGCCGTGAGATCGTCGAAGCCAAGGAAGCGCTTTCGGGTGATACCGAGGCCTCCATCCCGGTGATGCTCCCGAATGTTCAGACCGATGTCCGCATCACACGGTCTGAGTTCGAGTCGATGATCAAGCCCAGTCTCGTCGACACGATCAGCGCCATGAAGCGTGCCATCCGTGGCGCGGGCGTCGAGCTCGAAGATGTGAACGCCATCCTCCTTGTCGGGGGAAGCTCCCGTATTCCTTTGGTGGCCCAGATGGTCGGCGCCGAGATCGGCCGACCGGTCGCGCTTGATGTGCACCCCAAGCACGCGATCGCCCTGGGTGCTGCGATGGTGGCCGGCGGATCCGCGGCGGGCCGGACCGCCGATGCGGCCGGTGTGAACTCAACAGATGCTGCCGGGGCCGACCAGGCTCTGTCCTCCACGACAGCCCCCACCCAACCGGTGCCCGAGACAGCCGCGGATGCCCAACCGGTGGCAGATCCTGAAGAAGCCGAGAACTCGGTTGAATCCGACAGTTCGGTTGAATCCGACAGTGTGGAGTCGCCACCCACGAAGTCCACCGCCAACCGGACACCCTTGCTGATCGGAGCTGGGGTTGCCGCTGTTTTGATCCTGGTGATAATCGTCGTTGTTCTCGGTGGCGGGGGAGGTGGCGACTCCACCGCCTCGCCGACGACCTCCCAGGCTCCCACCACCACGGC
>CAZDYO010000011.1:0-16096 GCA_964509555.1 uncultured Acidimicrobiales bacterium | reverse complement strand
CTGGCGCGGGCCTCGGCATGGCCTACCCCCGAAGCGAACTCCGTCCACTCGTCGACGCTTGTCTCGAACTCTTCACCCTCGGCAACCCTGAGCTTCATGGCTTCGGCGACCGCCTCCGGGTAGGTGGCCAGCCCGGCCTCCTCCTCCCAGGCCCCGAGGATCACGTCGGCGGCGCTGTCGAGTATGCGGTCGGCGACATGCTCGGACCCGTCGAGCCACGGACCCGCGGCGTCGGCGATGGCCCCGTCGACTCCCGCCGACTTCATCCAAGCCTCGGCCTCGGCGTAGGCCGCGTCCGACATGGCATAGAGCTTGTGGCCCACCAGTTCGTCGACGCCGGCCGCGTTGAGGGCCCGGGTCATGGCCAGGAAGACGTGCTTGTAGCTCGGCACCGCGGTGTTGGTGGCGCCGAGAATGAACGGCTGGTCGCGTTCGTCGGAACCGCCATCGAGCAGGCTCGCGGCTTCGGCATCGGTGCGGGCCACGATGATTCCGGGCACGCCCATGATGTCGAGCTGGAAACGGGCCGCATTCAGCCGCTTGATCTGCTCGTCGGAACCCACCAGAACCTTGCCGCCCTGATGACCGCACTTCTTGGCTCCGGGTTTCTGGTCCTCTATGTGGTAGCCGGGCACCCCGACCTCGACGAAGCGTCTGATCAGGTTGCGCACGTGGGCATCGCCGCCGTGGCCGGTGTCGGCATCGGCGATGATGAACGGCCGATAGTCGTGGACCTTGGCGGTGGCCCGCTCATCGGGGCTCATGCGCTGGAGGCGGAACTGCTGGTTCTTGTCGGCTGCCAGCAACGCCCGCACCAGAACCGCGGCCTCGTCGGGCACCTGGCTCAGCGGGTAGCTGGCCAGATCGGCCCCGGGGTCCTCGTTGACCGATCCCTTCGCCGACGTGGCCCAGCCACCCAGGTAGATGCCCTCGATGCCCATGCGTTTCATGGCCGCGGCCTGACCCGGGGTGTAGGGGCCGAACGTGGTTATGCACTTCTTCTGGTCGAACAACTCACGCAAGCGGGCGTAGAACCCCTCGGCTGCCTGACGCGCCACCGTGTAATCCGTGGGAATCGTGCCCCGCTGTTCAGCTACCTGGCGGGCCGAATAGAGACGGGTGATCGACTGGAATCGGCTGCCCGACATCCACTCGGCGATTTCTGCGATCTCAGTGTCGAACGACGACATGGCTCTCCTACGGGGTTACCACCGACGTATCTCAGTCGGTTGGGACGCCCAATCTTGCGGGATGCGAGTCAGTCGTTCCTCGCCGCGACAATCGAAACAACTGCAGATATTTGCTCCCGGATGTCATCGAGCGAGCCACCGCTGCCGAAATGTGTGTCTCCCATACCCACTGCCAGGGCCCCGGCATCGAAAAATGCTGACATGTTCTCGATTGTGACTCCGCCTGTGGCCATGAACGGGCGCTGCGGGTACGCGGGCGCCACCGCGGCCAGAAAGGCCGGGCCCGGCGGATCGGCCGGAAACAGTTTCAACACATCCGCTCCGGCGGTGATCGCCGTCTGTATCTCGGCCGGAGTCTGCACCCCCGGGATCGTGAGCATCCCGAGTTCGACGCTGCGCTCGGCGGTGGCGACATCGACTCCGGGGAGCACACAGAATGTGGCCCCGGCCGCCGCGGCGCGTTCGGCGTTGGCAACGGTCCATGTGGTGCCCACCCCGACCGAGGCCCGCTCACCGAAACGGCCCGCGAGCATCTCGACGTCGTCGATGGCGCGGTCGTAGTCCATCGTGATCTCGAGACTGCGCACCCCTCCCTCGACCAACGCGTCGGCCAGGTCGACGATCCGATCAGCCGGCACCTGCCGTAGCACGGCCATGATCCGGTCCTGTTCGAGACACTTCATTGCGTGGGTTCTGTTGTCCACGGGACTCCTCGACGATCATGTGGCGGACCAAGCCGCCACGGGGTCCGATCATTCCCCACCGACGGGCCTGCCACAAGTGGCGGCCATCGTCTAGGTTGAACGGTCCACGAAATGAAGGAGACGGCCGATGCCGGGAGTCAAGGCATACCACCGGCCAAGCACGCTGGACGAGGCATCGTTGCTGCTCAGCGAGCCCGGAAGATCCGCGCTCGCCGGTGGCACAGCGCTCGTTCCTCCCGTCCTGTCGGGCGCGCACACACAGACCGAGGTCGTCGACCTTCAGGCCCTCGGGCTCGACATGATCATGGCCGACGGCGACCGGCTCGGAATCGGATCGATGGTGCGGCTCGGCGACCTGCTCAACGAACGCAGGGTGCCCACCCTCCTGCGCCAACTTGCGCAACAAGAGTTGCCCAGTGCCCTTCGCAACCAGGCCACACTCGGAGGGACCATCGGCGACGGGTCCCGCGAGAGTGTCCTCCTGGCCGGCTTGCTGGTCCACCAGACAACTCTCGAGATACACGGTGTCGGCACCCGCTCCCTCGACGACGAACTGTTTTCTCCCACCAACAATCGCCTGATCACCAGCATCACCATTCACACCGCGGGCACCGGTTCGGTCGCGTCCACCGGCCGAACCCCCGCCGACATCCCGATCGTCGCTGCGGTCGCCAACCGCACCAACGAGGGTGTTCGTCTGGCCCTCACCGGGGTGTCCGCCACACCGGTTCTCGTCGACCCTGCCAACCCCACCGCCGGGCTACGGCCGCCATCGGATTTCCGGGGCAGCTCCGAGTATCGCCTGCATCTGGCCGGGGTGTTGGGCGAACGAGCCTTGGCGGAGGTGGCGTGATGGAAATCCGCATCAGACTCAACGGCCACTACACCAACATCGAAGTCGAGCCCTCACACACGCTGCTCACCGTCCTGAGAGATCAGGGCATGAAATCGGTCCGATTCGGTTCAGACACCGGCGAGACCGGCGCGGCCGCGGTGCTCGTCGACGGTCGGCTCGTGAACTCCGATGTGATGCTCGCAGCCCAGGCCGACGGCCACGATGTCACCACCATCGAAGCATTCAACGAAGCCGAACTCGACCCGATCCAACACGAGTTCATGACCACCGGTGCCATCCAATCCGGCTACTCAACCCCGGCCGTCATCCTCGGTACCCGGGCCATGCTGGCCGCGAATCCGTCGCCAACCGAGGCCGACGTTCGCGACATGCTCTCAGGGATCCTCGATCGCGAGACCGGATACGTGAAACCGGTCGAGGCCATCATGCGGGCCGCGGCCGCCCTGCGCGGGGAGCCACCCGAATTGTTCCCCACCCTTCAGATCACACCGATGACCGACGGTGCCAACCCGACCGCCCACGATCCCTCGCTCCCACCGCTCAACGATCCAGCCGCCCATCCCCGGGTTGTTCCATCGGCCGACGTGCCCAAGATGGCTGTTGTCGGTAAGTCCGAAATGAAGGTCGATGCTCTCAAGCTTGCCAAGGGCAACCCCGCGTTCACCGACGACATCGAGATCCGCGACACCCTCATCGCCAAGCTGCTGAAGAGCCCACACGCCCATGCCCGTATTGTCGACATAGACGACTCGGCCGCGCTGGCCCTGCCCGGGGTGAGGGCCATCATCCACCACAAGAACACGCCACGGGTGAAATACGCCTCCGGCGGGCAGAGTTACCCCAACCCCCACCCTTACGACCAGGTGAGCTTCGACACCAAGGTTCGACACGTCGGTGATCGTGTGGCGGCCGTGGCCGCCGACACCGTCGAGATCGCCGAGCAGGCGCTGGGCCTCATCGACGTCACCTATGAGGTACTGCCGGCGGTGTTCGACGAACTCGAGGCCATCTCACCGAGCGCGCCGATCATCCACGACGAGCCCGACACCGCCGACATCCACGACCGTAACCGCAATGTCGTCCAACACATCGAAGCCGAACGCGGCGACGTCGAGAAGGGCCTCGCCTCGGCTGACCGGGTGTTCGAGCAGACCTTCCGGGTCCACCAGGTTCAGCCCGCGCCCATCGAACCCCACATCGCCATTGCCTGGCTCGATTCCGACGAACGGCTCGTTGTGCGCACTTCCACCCAGGTGCCGTTCCACGCCCGGCGAATGCTGGCCCCGCTGGTCGGGATGCCGGTCAAGAACATCCGGGTAATCAAGCCCCGAATCGGCGGTGGATTCGGTGCCAAACAGGAAATGCTGATCGAAGACATCGTATCGCTGCTGGCCATCGCCACCCGCAAGCCGGTCAAGCTCGAACTCACCCGCGAGGAAGAATTCGTGGCCTCGCGCACCCGTCACCCCCAGACGCTCACCATGCGAACCGGGGTCAACAACGACGGCACCCTCGTCGCCCAGGACCTCAAGGTGATCGGCAACACCGGCCCGTACGGTTCCCACGCATTCACCGTTCAGACCGTCACCGGGCTGAGGGCCATGTCTTCCTACAACAGCCCCAACAAGCGCTTCGACTGCGATGTCGCCTACACCAACACTCCCGTCGCCGGCGCCTACCGCGGCTACGGCGCCCCCCAGGGTCTGTTCGCCCTTGAGTCCCACATGGAGGACATCGCCCACGAACTCGGCCTCGATCCGATCGAGTTCAAGCGCCGAAACTGGGTGAAGCTGGGCGACGAAATGGACATCGCACCCCACCTCGGCGAGCGAGCCGTCGAGGGCGACCTCGACGAATACCCAAAGATCACCTCCACCGGAATCGAAGAGTGCGTGTCCCAGGGGATGCGTTCGGTTCGCTGGCATCGCCGCACCGACCCCGGTTGGCACACCCCCGCTGACCGGCCCAACATCCGCCGCGGGCTCGGGTTTGCGTTCTGCATGCACGGCTCCGGAATACCGTTTCTCGACATGGGCGGCTGCAGCATCAAGCTCAACGACGACGGCTCGTTCAACATGCTCATCGGGGCCACCGACCTGGGCACCGGAGCCGACACGGTGATCGGGCAAATCGCCGCGGAGGTCCTCGGGGTGCCTCTCGACGACGTGAAGGTCTACTCATCCGACACCGACATCACCCCGTTCGACACCGGCGCGTACGCGTCATCGACCACCTACATTTCGGGCACCGCCGCGAAGAAGGCCGCTGAGGTGGTCCGCGAGCGTCTCAAGGGCCGGGCCGCGAAAATGCTCGGCGTAGACGACCCGTGCACCATCGAACTACGTGACCGCACCGCGTGGGCCGCCGACGGCCGATCTGTGACCCTTGAGGACATCGCGCTTCACTCGCTGCATCTCGAGGATCAGGAACAGATCATGGGAACCGGCTCCCACATGTCGACGGACAGTCCCCCGCCGTTCGCCGCACAGTTCGCCGAGGTTGAGGTCGACGTCGACACCGGGCAGGTCACCGTCACCGACTTGGTGATGGCGGTCGACTGCGGAGTGGCCATCAATCCGATCACTGCGTCAGGCCAGATCGAAGGCGGCATGATTCAGGCTCTCGGCTATGCCCACTGTGAGGAATACGCCCTCGACGAGAGCGGTCGTATGGTCAACGCCTCGTTCGGTCCCTACAAGATCTACCGCGCCGACGAGATGCCCCACACCGAAGTGTTCCTCGTGCAAACCATGGAAGACTCCGGCCCGTTCGGAGCCAAGGCCGTGGCCGAGATCCCGAAGGATGGCGTCGCTCCCGCGGTCCGCAACGCGATTCTCGACGCCACCGGCGTGGGCATCGACTCACTGCCGTTCACACCCGAACGGGTGTGGACCGCCCTTCAGCGGGGCACCGGTCGGGTCGATTCGGTTTCGGCCCGCGAAGCGTGAGCCGACTCTGAACATGCCTGAAATCGGTAGAGACACGATCACCGACCATTCGATCATGGGGGTGCTGGCCGACTCCATCTCGTCTGGTCGCCCGGTCGTGCTGGCCACCGTCATCCGCACAAGTCGGTCGGTACCGCGGCGGGCGGGATCGAAGATGTTGGTGTGGGCCGACGGCACCCAGGCCGGCACTGTTGGAGGGGGCGAAATGGAGTCGCGGGTGCGGGCCGAGGCCGCCGACGCCATCGCCGATGGCCTCAGTCGGGTCATCGACTACGACCTGCTCGACCCGGCGTCCGGCGATCCCGGCGTGTGCGGCGGAACCGTAACCATCCACTTGGAGCCTTTCATGTCGCGTCCCACTGTCCTCGTCGTCGGTTGCGGTCATGTCGGCAGAGCCGTCGTCGATCTCGCCCACTGGCTGGGGTTCCGCGTGGTCGCTGTCGATGATCGAGCCGAGTTGGCCGATCCGTCTGAGGTTCCCAACGCCGACGTGGTGGTGAGCGGGTCGATCACCGAGGCCCTCGATGCGGCCCCGGTCGACGATCAGACCCACGCCGTCCTGGTCACCCGCAACGTGGCCCTCGACCTCGAGACCATTCCGCCGTTGTTGGCCACGCCGGTTCGTTCGATAGGCGTGATGGGCAGCGTGCGCCGTTGGCAGACCACTTCCGAAAAGCTGCGCGACGCCGGGGTCTCCGACGACGAACTTGCCCGCGTGGCCGCCCCGATCGGGATCGAGATCGACGCCGAGACCCCCGAGGAGATCGCCCTGTCGATCATGGCTCAGATCATCGCCGAGCGGCGCGCCGCTCCGGCCGACTGATGCTGTTCGACGATCGGTTGGTGGTGGTGCGTGGCGGCGGCGACATTGCCACCGGGGTGGTCTGGAGGCTGACCCGGGCGGGTTTCCCGGTGATTGTCTGCGAGTTGGCGGTTCCTCTCGCGGTGCGGCGCACGGTTGCACTCTCATCGGCCATCGACGACGGCCGCGTCGTTGTCGAGGGGATGGTCGGGCTGAGGGTCGATGTCGCCGACCGGGAGGCCATGAACGAACTGGTGTCAACCGCTCTCACCGGCGTGGTGCCCGTGATCGTGTCACCGGGGCTACCGGATCTCTCAGGGGCTGTCGCTTCGGTCATGGTCGACGCCCGTCTGGCCAAGGTCAACATCGACACCACCATCGACGATGCCTCCACCGTGATCGGGCTCGGCCCCGGGTTCACCGCCGGGGTCGACTGCCATGCCGTGATAGAGACCATGCGCGGGCATCACCTCGGCAGAGCCATATGGGACGGCGCCGCCGCACCCAACACCGGCACACCGGGCATTGTCGGCGGGCGCGGCGCCGAACGAGTATTGCGGGCCCCCTGCAACGGCCCGATTTGTTGGATGACCAGGATCGGCGATCGGGTCGATCACGGTGACGTGCTCGGCACTGTCGCCGACCTTCCCGTGTTCGCTCCCTTCGATGGGGTGGTGCGGGGCCTGATCTCACCCTCGGTCGATGTCACCACCGGGCTCAAGATCGGTGATGTCGACCCGCGGGCCGACCCGTCCACATGCTTCGAGATCTCCGACAAGGCGCTGTCGATTGGCGGTGGAGTCGTTGAGGTGGTGCTGTCCCGAATGAGCCAACCAGCCGATTCGCGGGGCAGGATCTGAACATGGAGATCACCCCTCTTGCCTCGATCGTGGAACGGCTGAGGCTCGGACCCCACGAGCTGGTCGCCATGGTCGGCGCCGGCGGCAAGTCGACCCTCACCTTTGCCATCGGTGCGCAGCTCTCCGGCCGACGAATCGTCACCACCACAACCAAGATGGGTCTCGAACAGTTCGGCGATGCCCCGGTGCTGATAGGCCCGAGCGACGACGAGATCAGTGCGGCATTGGCCGACAATGATGTTGTGCAGGTGTGGCGTGCCGTCGATCACCGCAAGGCCTTCGGCTGCGATCCGCACGATGTCGGCCGTTGGCTCGGGTTGGCCGACCATGTGGTTGTGGAATCCGACGGGGCCAGGCGTCATCCGTTCAAGGCCCCGAAGGTTTTCGAACCACCCGTGCCGGCGCTCACCACCACCGCCATCGGCCTGATCGGAGTCGACGCGTTGGGACGGGTGATCGCCGATAGGTGCCATCGTCCGTTGAGGGTGGCCGCGGCCGGCAGGTGTTCTCCCTATGAGCGCCTCTCCCCGGAGATTGCTGCCCGGGTTCTCACCAGCCAGCTGGGCACCCACAAAAACATCCCTGACAGTGCCCGATTCGTGGTCGCCATAAACAAGGTCAAGCCCGACGATCGCCTGGCCGCCGAACTGGCCGACATTCTTGCCGCCGCCGGCCAGGAGTCGGTCATGATCGCCCACCACTCCAATCCCTGACCCACCCCAACACCCCGCCCGCTTTTCTGACGAGAACGGACCGATATACGGTCCCAAATCGTCAGAGACCAAGGGTTTGGGCTTTTCTAACGAGAACGGACCGATATACGGTCCCAAATCGTCAGAAATGCCGGGGTCAGGAAAGCTGAGGGTTGGAGGATTGACATGGCATCACGCAACGACATGACGCTCACTGGACGCGACGGGGAATCGTTCGAGGCGACCTCCTGGATGCCGGACGGGGAGCCGA
This sequence comes from uncultured Acidimicrobiales bacterium, assembly GCA_964509555.1. Lineage (GTDB taxonomy): Bacteria > Actinomycetota > Acidimicrobiia > Acidimicrobiales > Aldehydirespiratoraceae > SZUA-87. Next base: position 7,773 of record CAZDYO010000011.1, on the reverse strand, counting down.
CCACGGTCGTCCAGATCATGCACGGGGCCAGTGAACACCTCGAACGTTACGCACGGTTGGCCGACGCGCTCACCGAAGCCGGATACGGGGTCTACGCCCACGACCACCGCGGCCACGGCCGCACTGCCGACCGCCACGGACGATTCGGCATCGCCAGGCCCGGCGGCTGGACAGCCATGCTCGACGACGCCTCCGTGGTCACCGACCACATCCACGACGAGCACCCCGGGGCACGGATCGTTTTGTTCGGGCACAGCATGGGATCGTTCGTGGCCCAGGGATACATGGAGCGTTGGGGCAACGGCCTGTCGGGAGTGATCCTCAGCGGAAGCTCACGCGGGCTGGAAGGGTCCGACGAACTCCTGCCCCTGCTCGATTCGATCGCCGATGCCGACCCCGACTCCCCGAGCGAACTCTTCGCGGCGATGTTCGCCGGGTTCAACGAGCCGTTCACCAGCGACGACGCCACCGGATTCGAGTGGCTCAGCCGCGATTCGGCCGAGGTCAGGAAGTATGTCGACGATCCATGGTGCGGTGCCGGTGTGCCGCTCACCAACGGTTTTGTGGCCGACATGATCCACGGCATGGTCGACGCGTGGGACCCCGACGCCGAGGCCAAGATCCCCACCAACGTCCCGGTGTTGGTGATGTCGGGACTGCAGGATCCGGTCGGCGGGTTCGGTGAGGGCGCCAGTGCGCTGGCCACCAACCTGGCTGCTCTCGGCGTGGAACGTGTGACCGCGAACATGTATCCCGACGGTCGCCACGAGATGCTCAACGAGACCAATCGTGATGAAGTCACCGCCGATCTGATTCGCTGGCTGGATGAAATCACCGGCTGAGTGAACCGTCGCGCCGCGACGAATCTCGTTCGTTGTGCTGCCGGCGATGATCCTGGTGGTCTGGTCGGAAAAGATGTACTGGTATCTCCCCGGCTACACGTTCGTGGAGCTCGTAATCTTCTACTCGTTTCCGACGATGATGCTGCTGTGGGCGATCGGCCGGTTCCGGGTATCCAACACCGCGGCGCTTGCCCTCACCGCAGACCTATTCACCCTGGCGGTCGAGGGCATCATCACTCCGGTCGTGTACGAGGACGGTCCGCTACCGATAGTGGGTCTATACCTCTACGCATGGCATGGCGGACTGAGCGTCATGTTCGGCTGGTACATCATCCGCAAGTGGGCGTTGGCCCATCGTCGCGTCGCCCTCGGAGTCGCGTCGCTGGGAATGGGAGCGGTGTGGGGACTCTGGTCGACCACCTACTGACCACCGTCGCGAGCCGCTGAGTTCGAAGCTTCGTCGGCCGTGTGGCCCGACGAGTGGCAACCGAGGAGATCATCGAACCTCCTTCTCGGGTTTCTCACCATCACCGGGGTTCTGATCATCTCAACGGCGGTTCCATGGGCACCCGTGAAGCTCGCGGCGTTGACTTGGCTGCTCACGCGTCGCCTGGGCCGAACATCCGACGACGCCACCATCGGCGGTCGGAACATCCTGACCGAACTTCAGCGAAGGCCGACCGTCGCCGATCTCGCTCCTCTGTCGATGCTCGCGGTGGGTGCGGCCGTCATCTACGCCTTCATGACGGCGATCGCACCCACCGATGCGGCACTCACCACGATCCTCTGGGTAACCATCCCTGTTCAGACGTTGGGAGGGCTGGCCCTGATCGTGGTGGCATGGCGAGGCTCAGGCTCTCACCTCCTGCCTCAAGAAGACCGCGTAGCTACCGGCGAACATGACGGTGCACGCGGCCAGCAGCACAGCCAACTGCCACCAGGCCAAACTCAGACTCTCCCGTAGGTCGAGCGCGGTGGGCATGGCCAGCAGGTCGGGCTGGGTGCTGGTGATTCCCGTCGACTGTTGCGTCGGCGTCAACACGACCTTGGTCGCCTCCTGGTAGAGCTGGTCGGGTGAGATCCGGCGGACGTTGAGATCGAGCCGGGCATTCTCGAGCACCTTTTCGATCGACGAATTGGAGTCGACCGGATGGACGGTGTCGGCGACGAGGCCCGATATCAGACCGATGAACAACGTCAGCACCAGCCACGCGGCCAAGGCCGCCAGCGCCGCGGTCGCCGCTCGGCGCGTGAGTATCGACAGCAGCTGGGCGAATCCCAACCACAGCGACACGTACACCACCGACAGCACCAGGAACGACAACAACCGGGCCAATTCGCCCCCGCTCGGAGCCACACCAAGTCGCAACATTCCGTAGCCGGCCACGACCGCGGTAACCGAGGTGAGCACAACGGTGATGGCACCGATACCGGCAACGAACTTCCCGTTGATGATGTCGTCGCGATAGATCGGTTGTGCCACCAGCTTCGGAAGAGTGCGTTGGGATCTCTCGCTGTTGATCGTGTCGAAGCCGAAGACGATGCCGAGCAGCGGTCCCAGGATCCCGATGAACTCCACGAACGACGGCACGCGATTCGGGCTGATCGTGAAGAGCAGCAGGAACACCGAGGGGGTGGTCGAGGCGGCGCTTGCGGCGTCGCGGATCGGCCCGGACGCGGCGTGCACCGACACCAGCCCGGCCAACGACACCAGGAACAGCAGCATGAGCAGTCTGGCCGATCGCAGGTGGTCCGACAGTTCCTTGGCGGCCACGATCCGCCACCCGGCCCTGAAGTTCACCTCGTGGTCAAGCGTTGACGTTGTCATGATTCACCGCCCCCGTGAAGTAGGTGTGGTAGATGGAGTCGAGATCAACCGTGGATGTCGACAGACCGAGCAGACCCAGACCGTTGTCGGCCAGCAGTTCGACTATCTCCGGCCGCACATCACGATCCGCGGTGACCACGATCCGTTCGCCGTTGAGAGTCGCCGATCTGACACCGGGGACCAACTCCATCAACGTGACGGCATCGATCGCACGGGCCGCGACCTCAACCTCGAAGGTGTGTCCCGTCTCGATGCCGGCCGCGAGTTCGTCAACCGTCCCAACGGCTGCCATTCGACCCGACACGAAGATTCCGAGCCGATCGCAGACCTGCTCCACCTGATGCAACAGGTGCGAGGCCAGAACCACGGTGATTCCAGACTCAGACCTGAGTCGCTGCACGAGGTCGAGAAGTTCCCGGACGCCCTCCGGGTCGATGTTCACGGTTGGCTCGTCGAGGATCAGGACCTCAGGATTCTTGATCAGCGCCTCGGCCACACCGAGACGCTGGCGCATGCCACGTGAGAACTCGCTGACCCTCTTGTCGGCGGCTCCCGACAGCCCGACCGACTCGAGAAGCTGATCCATTCTCGAGTCGACCTCCGCCCTGGGTACTCGATTGAGTTCTGCCGCGTAGCGAAGGTTGGCCAGAGCCGAGAGATCTTCGTAGAAACCGACCTCGTCCGGGAGGTATCCGACCCGGCTCTTGATCCGCAGGGAGTCGCGGGCCGGGTCCATGCCCAGAACCCTCGCCGATCCATCGGTCGGTTCGGTGAGACCCAGCAGCATCAGAATCGTGGTTGTCTTTCCCGCACCGTTGGGCCCGACAATGCCGAAGACCTCACCACGTTCGATCGTGAGGTCGAGATGGTCGACAGCCACGAACCCGTCGTAGACCTTGGTGAGACCATCCGCGACCACCGCCGGGCCGTCGTGGCCCTTGATTTCAGTGGTGGGTTGGTCAGTCATCGCCGTCCGAACCTCCAGAACATCGTCATCACGCTTCCGACAGCAGCCACGATCACCACGATTCCAAGCCATCCGAGAACCGAACTGGTGGTCACCCGGTACCGAAGATCCATGGTCTTCGAGGCGTGACCGGCGCTGGCCCGCATGGTGATCATGTAGTCACCGACCACTGCTCCCTTCGCGGGCTTGATGGTGGCCACGACCTGGGTGGTCGACCCGGGGGTGAGTTCACCGACCGTGGATGGCTCGAAGGTGACCTTCCAGTCCTTGGGTGCCGTGGCCGCCAACTTCACGTCTCGCAGCGAGGCACTTCCCGAGTTGGCCAGGAGGATCACCTCGGTCGATTCCTTGTTGGCGTGGCCCTTGGTGTTGAGCACCCCCGAGGCCGTGGACATCCCGAGCTTGCCTGTGCCCTTCACAACTGCCGTGAGAGTGAAGCTGCCGCTGGCGCCGTTCGATGCGGTGACGTTCACCGGAATGTCATATGAACCTTCAGCGGCACCCACCGGAGGGTTGGCCTTGACCTTGATCTTGGCACTGGCGCCTGCATCGATGCTGAGCGATGCCGCCCGCTGTTCTTTCACCGGAGATGCCGTGACCGACCAACCCTGGGGGGCTTGCGGATCGAAGTTGAACGACTGCTGGCTGGGCGTGTTGTTGTCGACGGTGAGTGTGTAGGTGAATGTGTCGGATGGTTGCCCGGTCAACGACGGGAAGTCAGCCGTGATTCCGATTCCGTTGTCGACGACGGCGGACACATCGATGGTGAGCTTGAGCTTCGACGATCCTGCTGAACCGTTTTCGCTTATCACGAAGTCGTAGCTCCCTGCCTTGGCGTCGGGAGGTACATCTATGGAGAACTGGAGTTTGGTGCCGTTGTCCGGGTTGGCGGTCACACTCGAAACCACGTACCCGCCGCCTCTCAGGACCGTGTCCCATCCCTTCGGGGCCTTGGTGACGTTCAGATTCACCGACTCCGTCGATGGGGCGTACGCCGTCAGATTGAGCTTCAGGGTCGTTCCCGGTTGCGCGGCAACTCCCGTGTACGGCGAGGTGAGCAGATACTCGGCATGGGTCGCTGCCAGCGATGGTGGGGCCATCCCGATCAGCAGCATCGGAATGATTCCGAGCGCGAGGACGAGAGCCCGTTTGGTCTTCTTCACGAAATGCCTCCTTGACCAGAACTAGAACAATCAACAGGCGATCCGGATGGGCTCACACGCGGGGCCGGCACCGGATTGTCGCAGCGCGAACTCTTCTACTCATCGGCGAAAACGCGAATAAGCGTTTCGCGACAATTCGGTTTATGTGCCACATCTCCGCTAATCGATGGTCAACGGGGTTCCGCAATCGGTGAACCACGTGAGCACTCCACCAACCATCTTCCAATGAAGCTCGTTGATTCTGGTCTCACCATTGACCACACGATCGACCTCAATGGCTGACACTCCGGCAAGCGACGTGACCACATCGTCGGTTGAGTAGTCCCATGGACCGACTCCCACCTGACGTCGCATCGACAGGCCCTGCGATTGAGGCAGGATTCCGGCCAGGTAGGTCGCACATTGGTCGACGCCGTAACGCTCGAGCACGGCCTCGTTGAGACGGCCCAGGAGGAAGTCGGCATCGCCTGACTCGAATGCCAGGTTCAACTCGCCGAGAAACACCTCGGGAGATTCCGGCGGCGTGGTTGTCGTTGTTGTTGTTGTTGTTGTTGTCGTTGTCGTTGTCGTTGTTGTCGTCGTCGTCACCAGCGAGGTCGTGGTTGTGGTGGCTGCGGCGACCATGGTGGTGGTCGGCTCAAGAGGTGTGCTCTGCTCGGGCGGGTCGTCCCCACCGGCCGCCACCACTATCAGACCCACGACCACGAGAACCGCTCCGAGGGCCATCATCGACTGACCGAGTCGCTTGCGTTCCATTCGAGACCCCCCGGTTCCGGACCCCAATTGTGACCCAACCGGTGAGAGTTTGCTGGTCCACAAGCACCAACTGCTGATCTCAACAACAATGGGGCCGCACATCACTGGATCCGAAAGGAGTTGTGATGCGCCGACAGCTCGTCACCATCGCACTCGTCGTAGCCACTCTGAGTACGCCAACCCTGGTGGCAGCCGATGCTGCTGCCGTCAAAGACGTCGCCGTCGCACTTCCCGCGGGGTTGGGCCCCAAGATCGGGCCACCGAACAGCGCCGGGCTCGAGGATCTGTTGCGTTCACTGGTCAGCGGTGACAACCCACTCATCACCGAGGTTCCAAAGTCGCAGCCGTTCTCCCCTTACGGCAACGACGCCAACGACGATTCCGGCGAGAGCACGATTGCCGACGAGTTTGAATTGACCATCAACCCCGCATCCTTTGCCGCTCCGGCCGATGTCAGCGACGCTTCGGTTGTGAGAGTCGATGGATCCGGCTCGCCGTCGAATCAGCTGTGGGGCGACTACTTCAGTATTGATCCCCTCGGCGACGGCCTGGTTCCGGCCTTCGGTGGCACCGAAGCAGACATGATCGATGACCTGCTCCTCGGACTCGGAATGGACCCGGCAAGTTCCGCGGCACAGGACGCTCTCGGCACGACGGTGCGAGTGGCGCGCCCGATCATTCCCGGAGCAGCCAACTATCGAGTGCCGATCGTCATTTGGGGCGGCCATATGCGCGGCAACTATGAATCAGGCGGCGGATGCGCCGGGTCGCCCTACATATACGAGCTCGGCAGGGCGTGGTCCAGGGTCGGCGGCAACAACTGGACCGCTGGCGAGGCCTTCCCCAAGGACCTGTTCTCAGGAGCATCCGACGCATTGGTGGTCCGGTGCGAGGGCGGGTGGGCGATCGACCGGCTGGTCAACAACGGCACCGGGTTCGATTCGGTCGGCACCAACACCACCGCGCTGGTTTTTGAGTCGGGCTTCCTGGCCTTCACCCCGGCCGATGAGTTCGCAAATTCGGTTGGCTACCGGGCATTCTCCTTCCGCACTCCCGCGTCCGGTGGCTACCGTGCCGACAACACCATCGCCACCACGTATCCCGCATTCCCCGGGCTCATGACTCCGATGACCACCTTCGTGGTGGGTACACCCTTCCCGACCGCGGACCACGGTCCGTTCCCTCTTGGCCTCGACCTCACCAGCATCAACGACGGCACCGGGACCAACCCATGCCCGGGCGACTGGTCGGCGGTTTTCGAGGCCTACCTGTGGGACACCCGCACGGAGGGCACCTTCGACGCCGCTCTCTACCAGTTTGCCTCCGGCCAGTGGACCTCCGGAAAGTTCACCTTCGACGTTTCCGAATGGAACCTCAACACCGAAGGCGACGGCGACGGCTACCGCGAGATGTTCGATCTGATGGGCCCCGGCGGGCAGTACACCTACCTGCCCGACGGCTCGGGAGAGTGCGAGTATTCGGTGTCGATCAGCCTGGGCTGGGACCAACTCGCGGCCGCTCTCACCGGGTTTGTTCCCACGACCGAAACCAGCCCACAATCCAGCGAGCCACCACCCTCGTCAGCGACCGAAGCGCCGTCGAGTGCGCCCGCGTCGAATGACTCCACGCCGTCATCCACCAACAATGACGACGGCGGAGGCGACGGCTTCCCCTGGGGGATCACGTCGCTCGCCGCCGGGTTGGCCTTGCTGGTGGGCGGATACTTCGTGAGCCGATCCCGCGGTGGCGATGACGACGAATCCCGCCCGACACCACCTGTCGGCCCGACATCCGGACCCACGATCGCCACGACCACCGACCCCGGCGACCCGTGTGATCGGCTACGGCGTATGTACGCGGCTGCGAAGGCCGCAGCCGACAAGGCGCGTAAGGCCGCGGATGAGGCCGACACCAAGGCCGACGAAGCCGAGACCAGGGCCGGTCAGGCGGATTCCGCCGCCAAGGATGCCGACACCGCTGCCGACGACGCTGAACGCGACCGCAAGAAGGCCCAACGCAATCGAAACGCGCCCGACCCGAGCGAATCCGAAGCGTGGATCCAGGACTCCGACACCGGCGAGCGCATCACCGGCACCGACCTGAGGCTCCGCCGAGAGGCGGCCGCCGACGCCTGGGATGGATACCACGACAACCCATCCCCCGAATCCGCCGCGCAGACCGAGGACCAGTGGTCGCATCTCGACGACAAAGGAGCCC
>CAZDYO010000010.1:0-16235 GCA_964509555.1 uncultured Acidimicrobiales bacterium | reverse complement strand
CCAACCCGGCCCAGCTCAAGCATGTTGCCAACTACGAGGCTCGGGTCGTCGCCCACAATGTCACCACACCGGACTCTCCCATCGAGGTTGATGATCGGCCGGTGCCCCACGCCGTGTTCGGGCACCCGCAGGTTGCCAGCGTGGGCCTCACCGAACGCGAGTGCCACCAGAAGGACATCAAACACGTCTCCCACATCCAGTCATTTGGCTCAGCCGCCTACGGCTGGGCCATGGAGGACACCAAGAGTTTCGTGAAGCTGATCGCCGACCCCGACACTCGGCTGCTCATCGGTGTTCACATCATCGGCCCGCAGGCGTCGACGCTCATCCAGCAGTTGATCCAGGGCATGACCATGGGCCAGACCGTCGACGAGATGGCCCGCTCCCAATACTGGATCCATCCGGCACTTCCCGAGGTTCTCGAGCAGGCGTTGTTGGAGATCTGAGGCCGGTTGCGAGCCCGGTATCAGCCCGATTTCGCGGCCTTGGCCATTGTCTCGGCGGTGTGACGGGCCCAGTTGTAGTCGCTCTTTCCGTTGGGGCTGCGTTTGATCGCCGACACGCGAAACAGCCTCTTCGGGCTCTTGTAGGCGGCGATCCTGGTGCGGGTGTGGGCCACGAGATCAGAATCCGAGACCTGGTGCCCGTCCTCGATGGCAACGACCGCCACGACCGCCTGCCCCCAGCGATCGTCGGGCAGACCGACCACGTTGGCGTCGCGCACCGAGGGGTGACACTTGAGCGCTTCCTCGACCTCTTCGGGATAGATCTTCTCTCCGCCCGAGTTGATGCAAACCGACCCCCGCCCCAGCAAGGTGATGGTGCCGTCGGATTCGACGGTTGCGTAGTCTCCGGGAATCGACCATCGCCGCCCGTTCATGGTCGGGAATGTCTCGTCGGTCTTGGCCTGGTCCTTGTAGTACCCAAGAGGAATCGCTCCACCATTGGCCAAGCGGCCGACCTCACCGGATCCGGCCTCCACCGGCCTGCCGTCATCGGTGAGAACTGAGGTGTTGGGGCCGAGAGTGAATCGCGCCGTCTGGGTGGTGCCGACATCACGGCGTGATATCTGCGAGGCGAATCCCACGGCTTCGCTGGATCCCAGGCTGTCGAGCAGGGTCATGTTTCGGTGGGCCAGAAAAGCCTGCTTCGACTCATTCGACCACATGACCCCGGATGACAGAATCTGATAGAGACTAGACAGATCATGGGGACGGCCGGCGGCTTCGGCGGCATCGAGCGCCGCCAACATCGGTCGGGCAAATGCGTCCCCAACAATTGTGAGCATCGTCAGACGCAGATCCGCCACCACGGTCCAGAGTTCATCGGCATCGAAACTACGACTTTCGAGCGTGGCCACCATCCCGCCCTGGGTCAGGAACTGGAGTGCGGAGATTCCAGATGTGCCGTGCATCAGCGGCGCTGCCGCAAGCAGACGGGTGACCCGGTTGCGGGCATGAAGCTCGACAGCCGCATCGACCGCCTCGCCGACCGTCTCGGGAACGCCACGACCGAGAACGGAGTAGTGGGCCGACATATTGCCGATCAAGTCCCGGTGTTGCCACATCACCGCCTTGGGGCTGCCGGTGGTGCCGCCCGTGTAGAGAAACCACAGGTCATCCCCCGAACGCCTGATTCGTGGCGCGGGATCATGACCGGCTACCAGATCCTCATATCCGACCGCGCCGTCGACAACCTCATCCCCGCCTATCTGGATGAGCAACTTCAGGTTCGGGCATCCACCGCGGACGTCGAGCACCCGTTCGGCCAACGTGTGGTCGAACATCACCACGGCAGCATCAGCGTTGTCCAGGAGATACGCCAACTCGTCTGCCAGGTAGCGGTAGTTCACATTGCACGGAATCGAACGGTTCTTGAACGCCGCATACTGGGCCTCCATGTACTCGAAGCCGTTGTAGGCGTAGAGAGCGACCTTGTCGTCGGCCCCGACACCGTGGGCGGACATCGCGGCCGCCAAACGAGCTGCTCGGTCGTCGAAACCGGCCCAGCTTCTGACCGAGTGGCCGTGGGACGCGGCATCGGCCTCGGGGAGCACGCCGGCTATCCCCTCCCAGATGCTGGCAAAATTGATCATCGAGTCTCCCGGTCGCTCAGCGCCGTAGCCTACGACTTGACCCCATGTGGCAGAAATTGCCGCCACGACCTCGTATTCACGGAAGGCCTCCGAATGGATCACGCACCCGGATCTCTCGGCCCGGACCAGAGGCGAAGCGACCTGAAACGCCTGCGACACGAACATCTCGACGTGCTCGTGATCGGAGGAGGGATCACCGGGACCGGATGCGCCCTCGACGCGGTCACCCGCGGGCTGTCGGTCGGTTTGATCGAGCAGCGCGACCTGGCCTCGGGAACTTCGAGCCGATCATCCAAGCTGATCCATGGTGGCCTGCGCTACCTCGAGCAGCTCGATTTTGCTCTCGTGCGCGAAGCTCTCCACGAGCGGGGGCTTCTGGCCGACACCATCGCCCCCCACCTGATCCGCCCGGTCTCGTTTCTGATACCCCTGACTTCGAGAGTGTGGCAGCGTGTCTACTTCGGGGCCGGGGTTCTGCTCTACGACCTGCTGGCCATGAGTGGCAAACACCCGTTCCCCCGCCATCGTCATCTCACCCGGCAAACCGCCCTCCGACTCGTTCCGGGCCTCAAGTCGTCTTCTCTCATCGGCGGGATCCTCTACCACGATGCCCAGGTCGACGACGCCAGATACACCATCGCCGTGGCTCGAACCGCATCCCGCCACGGCGCCGCCATCGCCACCAGCACCGAACTCACGGGCCTGATCGTCGACGACGGCCGGGGGCTGGGTGCCCATGTGCGTGATGTCGAAACCGGCGATGAATTCGACATTCGGGCCACGACAGTGATCAACGCCACCGGGGTGTGGATCGATCAGGTACAGAAGATGGCCGGACCGGCCGGCTTGCGAGTGGAGGCCGCCAAGGGCGTTCACATCACCGTTCCCGGTGACTGCATCGACGGGTCGAGCGGAGTGGTGGTTCGCACCAAGAAGAGCGTGTTGTTCATCATCCCGTGGGGCGACGAATGGCTGCTCGGCACCACCGACACGCCATGGAATCTCGACCTCAATCACCCGGCCGCGTCATCGGCCGACATCGACTATCTCCTCGAACAGGCCAATTCCGTGCTGTCCCGGCCCCTCACCCGCGACGACATAATCGGAGTGTTCGCCGGGCTTCGGCCCCTCATCAAGGGCACCGCCGAGGACACGACCAAGCTCAGTCGGGAGCATTCCGTGGCCCAGCCGGTTCCCGGTCTCATCTCCATTGCCGGCGGGAAGTTCACCACCTACCGGGTCATGGCCGCCGACACCATCGATGCCGCCGCGGGGCACATCGACCGTCATGTCCCGGCTTCGTGCACCTCCGAGATGCCGCTGATCGGCGCCGACGGATGGCCCGGACTGTCGGAGTCCGCGGAGGGGCTCGCCAAGCGCCACGGGCTGCCGGCCCCTCTCATCGAACGTCTGCTGTGGCGTCACGGGTCGTGCATCCACGACGTCCTCGCCATTGCCGAATCGGCCCCCGAGTTGCACGACACGCTCCCCGGAGGCCGATACCTGGCGGCCGAAGTGGTTCATGGGGTGCGAAACGAGGGTGCCCTCCATCTCGACGATGTGCTGGCCCGGCGGATGAGGATCTCGTTCGAGAATCCCGAGAGGGGCATCGCCACCGCTGAAGAGGTGGCCCGGTTGATGGCCGCCGAACTCGGGTGGTCATCAGAGATGACGAAGTGCGAAATCTCCCTGTGGGCCGACCGCGTCGATGCCGAACGGGCCGCCAACCAATCGGCCGACGACATGTCTGCCGACACGGCCCGAAGCGTCGTCACCGATGCACGCCGTCTGGCGGAGGCCTGAGATCCCCTCGAGATGAATCCGACCGAGCTGCCCCATCTGACCCGGGACCAAATGGTCGAGGTCGACAGGTTGATGATCGAGGAGGCCGGAATCACTCTTGTCCAGATGATGGAGAACGCCGGGCGGTCGCTGGCCGCGTTCGTCATCGACCGATTCCGTCCCAGTCGGGTGGTGGTGTTGGCAGGACGGGGTGGCAATGGTGGCGGAGGCCTGGTCGCGGCTCGCCATCTCGCCAATCGGGGCGTGGCGGTGAAGGTTGTGCTCTCAGCCGATCCGGCCGACTTCGACGGAGTCCCGTCGCGCCAGCTTCGCGCTCTGTCATCGACTGCCGCTGAGCTGGCAGCAGAACCCACGGGCACCCCGGATCTCATCATCGACGCCCTCATCGGCTACTCGTTGGCCGGTGCGCCACGGGGCCGGGCGCTCCGCCTGATCGAGTGGGCCAACTGTGCTGGTGCGCCGATCGTGAGCCTCGACGTCCCCAGCGGAGTCGATTCGACCAGCGGTCTGACCCCCGGCGCGGTCATCGAGGCAACAGCGGTTCTGACTCTTGCTCTTCCGAAGCTCGCACTCGCGAATCGGGAACTCGCCGGGGAAGCGCACCTCGCCGACATCTCGGTACCGCCCGGCCTCTACCGGCAGTTGGGCCTCGATGTCCCCTCGGACATGTTCGCCGACTCACAGGTGATCAGGCTGTGGTGAAGCAGCAGATCCACCGGCCGACGGCGATATCCGGCGTGCCCCATCGCCACCAGTCCTAGACTCGGCCACGATGTCGAGCACCTTTGGAACCCTCTTTCGGATATCCACCTTCGGGGAGTCACACGGCGGTGGCGTCGGCGTGGTGATCGACGGCTGTCCACCACGCATGGCGCTCGATGAATCCGATCTCCAGTTCGATCTCGATCGACGCCGACCGGGGCAGAGCCGTCTCACCACCCAACGCAACGAGGCCGACCGCGCCCGCATTCTGTCGGGGGTGTTCGGCGGCTTCACCACTGGCACTCCGATCGCGGTCATGGTCGAAAACGTCGACCACAACAGTGGCGCCTACGACCATCTCCGCGATGTCTACCGCCCGTCCCACGCCGACTTCACCTACGACGCAAAGTACGGCATTCGCAACTGGCATGGGGGCGGGCGCAGTTCAGCGCGTGAGACCATAGGTCGGGTTGCCGCCGGCGCCATCGCCAGAAAGCTGCTGAAGATCACCTGTGATCTCGAGGTGCTGGCTTGGGTTTCGAGCGTCGGGGCCATCGATGCCGAGGTCGATATCGACTCTGTCGATCTGACCAGGATAGAGGCCGACCCGACGCGCTGTCCCGACTCGGAGGCCGCGGCGCTGATGACCGAGGCCATCGAACGGGCCCGCCACGACGGTGACTCTCTCGGAGGGATCGTCACCTGTGTGGCCAGGAGGGTGCCCGCAGGATTGGGAGAACCGGTGTTCGACAAGCTCGACGCCGATCTGGCCGGTGCCCTCATGTCGCTCCCTGCCGCCAAGGGAGTGGAGGTCGGCAGCGGATTCGCCGGAACAAGAATGACCGGGCTGACCCACAACGACCCGTTCGCGATGGTCGACGGGCGGGTGCGAACCCTCACCAACATGAGCGGCGGGATTCAGGGGGGAATCTCCAACGGCGAGGACATCGTCGCCAAGGTCGCCTTCAAGCCCACAGCCACCATCTCAAGCGAACAACGCACCGTCACCCGTGACTCGCGCAACACCACACTGTCGGCCCACGGCCGACACGACCCGTGTGTGCTACCACGTGCGGTGCCGATGGTGGAGGCCATGGTTCTTCTTGTCCTGGCGGACCACTGGATGCGCCAGCGGGCCATCGACGCGCTTCCGCCGCTTCCCAAACTGCCCTGACACGCCTCCTGAGGCCGCCTCAGGCCGCGACCGTGGCCACGCACACCGGGCGATCCGCGAACCCCAGACCGGCTGCCAGGGCCGCTGCCTGCAATTCGATCTCGGCGGCCCGACGCCGATACGTGTTCGACAGCGGTGTGCGGATACTCGTTGCCATCAACCGGAGATCCGCGGCCCTCGACCGCAGAACGGCCAGCAGATCCAGGGGGGTGTGACGACGCTCGATCAGGTCAGTCGACTCTGAGCCTTCGGGGGATTCGGTCATGGCAGCGACCTCCTGCGAGTTTGGTTGCAACACGAGAACCGGGTCGGGGGCGCGATGCTTCCGGAGGACGTTCCAACCGATCAGATGGGAACTTTGTCGGGAGCCGGCCGACCAGGCTCAGCGCTTGTGGAAAGGTGGGGCGCTCACGACCGCTGCGACCTGGGTTCCCCGCACATCGATGGTGACGTCGGCACCATCATCGACCCCGGCCTCGAGGAATGCCAATGCGATTCCCTGGCCGAGCACGGGCGAGAAATTGCCGCTGCTGATCTCGCCGATGGGACGCCCGTCGAGGCTCACCACCTGGTCCGCCCGAGGCGGACGGCGTCCCTCGACCACGAGACCGCGTAGGGTCCGGATCGGTCCGGCCTCGGCCTCTGCCTTGAGGGCCTCGCTGCCGCGGAACTCACCCTTGTTGAACCTGACCACCCAGCCGAGGCCCGCCTGCAGCGGCGTGATTCCGGGGCCGAGTTCGTGACCATGAAGCGGAAGGCCGGCTTCGAGACGAAGCGTGTCGCGCGCCCCCAGTCCGGCCGGCACCACTCCGGTGGACAGCACGAGATCCCAGATCCGCCCGGCTGACTCGGCGGGCACCGCTATCTCGACACCGTCCTCACCGGTGTATCCCGTGCCCGCGACGACCACATCGACTCCATCGATCCGAACCTGGGCCACATCGAATCTGGGAACAGCCGCGGCCTCGGGAGCGACCCGGGCCAGGCGCTCACGGGCCTCGGGACCCTGTACCGCCATCACCGCGCGCGTGGAGGTGACGTCGACTATTCCGGGGACCACCTCACCCTCTGACAGCGCGGCAACGACGCGTGAGGTGTTGGAGGCGTTGGGCATGACATCGAACCGGTCGGGGGCAACCCACCAGATGATGATGTCGTCGAGGACGGAGGCATCAGCCTCATCAAGCAGATGGGTGTATTGCGCACGACCCGGTCGAATCCGATTGAGGTCATTGGTGAACGCCCACTGGAGGGCCTCGAACGAACCCGGTCCTGTCACTCTCACGGTGCCGAGATGGGAGACGTCGAACATCACGGCAGAGTCTCGGCACGCCCGGTGCTCGGCCAGAGTCCCTGACGGGTAGGCGAGAGGCATCTCCCATCCACCGAACGGCACCATCTTGGCATCGAGGTCCAGATGGGCCTGGTGCAGGGGCGAGCGACGATCTTCTGACATTGCAGCTCCCAACGCTACGTGTGACTCGAGGTGCGATCCGCCGGTGCCGGAATCAGTCCGGTCAGGCGGCGCGACTCAGACCGTACTTGGCTCCGAGGCGTTCGACATCACGGCGGCAGAGAAGCTTCACCGACACGTCGGGGCGCTGGGCCTCGAGCATCCGGATCTTGCGATGCTTGCGGGTGATGAGCGACTGGCGCAGAGTGGTGACCTCGACGTATGCATCGAAGTCGCAGAGGTAGAAGTCCGGTGTGAACGCCATCGTGGGTTCACCCGCTTCGTTGGTCTCAAGAACGAAGGTGGTGGGTTCGTACTCCCACCTGATGCCATAGCTGTCGAACAACTCGGCGATTTGTTGTTCTGACGGGTGAGCGAACATGTTCCCAGCGTGTCAGGCCTCGCCCACCGCGCGGGGGATGGGCGAGTCGATTTCGGCGCTCCGTTCCGGGAACATCTCGACTATGCGGGCATCGACCTTGTCTTTCACCGCGGCCAACGGCAGCACGTTGAGCACCCCTTGGCCGTTCTGGAGAATGTCGACCAACTCGGCTCCGGTGTTGACCAGGACGGATCGCGATCCGTCTATCACCAGATTCGCCGTGGCGATGTCCTCACCGAGATCCTTGCGTACGTAGGTGAACACCTTGCGAATCTGCTTCAGGTTGATGCCGGCGTCGAGAAGGCTCTTGATCACCTTCAGCTCAAGGAGATCGCGGTAGCTGTACTCGCGGCGACTCCCGCTTCCCTTTGCCTGCGTCAATGAGGGCTTGACGAGGTCGGTGCGGGCCCAGTAATCGAGTTGCCGATATGTGATGTCGACAATCTCCGATGTGCTCTTTCCGCTGAAGCCGTGTTCGCCCATCGCGTGCATCTCCCAATCATCTGACACCGGCGGAATTACGACGGTGTGACCTGTTTCGAACCCTACGGGGTTTATCCACAGGGGTCAACGATGGTCTGGGGATAATTCGCGCGCATCGCGCGATGGATCGCGCGGACCGGGATTAGCGCCCAGTGGTGATGTAATCCTCCAGGTGGCGCCGCTCGTCCTCGAGTTCGGCTAGGCGAGCCTTCACCACATCGCCGATGCTGACCAATCCGACCATCTTGTCGTCGGCCACCACGGGGAGGTGACGAATGCGTCGACTGGTCATGAGCGCCATCAGGTCGGCGATGTTGTCGGTCGTGGAGCAGGTGACGACATCGCGCGTCATAAGTTCGGAGACCGTCGACCCAAGGGTGTCGGTGTCGGTGTCGAGACTCCGGACGATGTCGCGCTCGCTGATTATCCCGTCGACCGCCGAACCGTCAGCCGACACCACCAATGCGCCGAACGACAATTCAGCCAACCGACTCACCGCCTCGGCAACGGTTGCCGAAGGACTCAACGTGACCACGTCGGTCCCCTTGCTGCGAAGAATGTCGCTGACCCTCATTTGACTCCCCCTGATGCTTGACGGCAACCCAACTGTCTCAGAAAAACCTGGACCTGTGAAGTAAAACCGACAATTGCCGTGATCGTCGACGGGGATCAGGCCTCGAAGTCCTCGGGGTTGATCGAGTCGATGAACTCCCGGAACTGTTCGACGACCTCCTCGGCTTCCTCCCCGTCGGCGATCACGGCATCACCATCGGGGTCCTCGCTGTAGCCGACCTCGTCGATCACCGGCTCGGCCATGAAGATCGGGGCCCCGGTTCGGGCCGCAATGGCGATTGCATCCGACGGACGACTCGATACCGCATGGCGAACGCCGTCCGACATGAGATGCAGCTCAGCAAAAAAAGTCTTGTCGCTGAGGTCGGTGACAACCACCTTTTCGACATCAACGCCGAGCTCGTCGAATATCTCGCGAATCAGATCATGGGTCATGGGTCTCGGGGTGTGGATCTCGTCGAGAGCCAGGGCAATCGCGGTCGCCTCCGGAGCACCTATGAAAATCGGGACCATGCGCGAGGGCTCGGCGATCTCTCGCAACAACAGCACCGGCACGTTGGCCGGCATCTCGACTCGAACGCCTACGAGCTCCATCTCCTGCATGCCACCACACTACGACAGGTAGAGGTCCCCCACATAGGCATCCGGGTCGGCAGCCAGGACCTTGGTGTCGACCGCGGCGAGAATCTTGAGGTTTCGGTATCGACCCCGATAGTCGAGCCCGTATCCGATCACGAACTCATCAGGAATCTCCACTCCCACGTGATCAAGCTCCACCGGAACGACACGAGCCGGGGAACGATCCACAAAGCAGCAAAACGACAACGAACGGGGCGATCTACGTTGGAGTTCGGCGCGCAGGAATGCCGAGGTGAGCCCGGTGTCGACGATGTCCTGAATCACCACCACGTCGCGTCCACCGATGTCGATGTCGAGATCCTTGAGTAGACGAACCCGCCCGGTGCCCCGCTCGTATTTCGTGATGGCCAGAAAATCGATCAACGAATGGATGGTCATGGCCCGCGACAGGTCGGCCAGGAACGGAACGCTGCCGCGAAGCACCGCGGCCAGAATCACCCCATCGTTGAACCGCTCGGAAATCTCACCGGCCAGGCGCTCGACGGTGGCGTCAATCTGTGCGCCATCGAGTATGACATCCAACCCCGGAGCCGCGGTGCTCATCTGCGCCTCAATCTGGATCCGAGATTGCGATACATGATCGAGCGCTGGATCGCCTCGCCGAGGGCGACCAGTTCGTCGAGCTCGGCGCGTGCCTGAGTTGCCGACTCGACGCTGTGTCGGGCCCGGGCCCCGAACAACTGCTCGAACACGCCCGCCTGCCTCTCCGCCGCCACCTTGAACATTCTCAGGTGACGCTGGTCGAAACCCAGGCGTTTGAATGTGGCGCACGCCTTGGCGACGAGCAATGCCTCATGGTCGTACACGTCGACCCCATCGACGATGATCGGCTCGAGGAGCCCCATGCGGTGGATCTCGTCGATGAACATGGTGTCGACCCCAACCGCGTCGGCGAGTTCCCTCGCCGTGAGGCTCACTGAGCCGGAACTCGTCGCAATCGGTGCTCGCGACCTGCTCGGCTCCGACTCCGCGGCATCGCCTGGGGACCCGTGATCCGGCGGAGAACCGGAACCCTGATCCCGGGCATCAGCGGATTCCCCCTCGGTGCTCTCGATCTTCTGCGCAAACAGCGTGGGCTCACGGCTGGCGGTCGGGGAGGACTCACCGACCGACACCGGGTTGCCGGAGTCGAGCCTGCGCTTTATCACCTTCAGAGGCAGGAAGTGGTCGCGCTGCTGCTCCAGAATCCATCGGAGACGCTCGATGTCGGTGTCGTAGAACTTCCGGTATCCGGACGGTGTCCGCTCGGGCGAGATCAACCCTTGGCTCTCCAGGAATCGGATCTTCGAGATTGTGATGTCCGGATGGTCCTGCTTGAGCAGGCCAAGAACCTCGCCGATCGACCGATGAGAAGCCTCAGGCACGGACCTGACTCCCGAGACGGCTCACAGCGGCCCGGTACCGTGGGCGAACACGAGCTTGTACTTTCCGATCCGGAGCTCATCGCCGTCGGTCAACTCGGCCTCGTCGACAAGGTCGCGGTTGACATAGGTGCCGTTGAGCGAACCGACATCTCTGACCCGATAACGGGCCGAGTCACGCAGAATCTCGGCATGGCGCCTCGACACGGTGATGTCGTCGAGGAATATGTCGGACTCGGGATGGCGACCAATCTTGATCAGGTCGGCGTCGAGAGCGATTCTCGCACCGGCCTTAGCTCCCTGAAGAACAACCAGCAGGCCCTGATCGACCCGGAAATTGGAACGATCGATATCGGCCAGCGGTCCGGCATCATCGGGATCGAGTACCGGATGGGATGAGGTGATCTCCCCCACGGCCAGTTCGGTTCCACACGAGGAACAGAAGTGGGCACTGGCCTGATTGTGGTGGCCGCATTCGGGACAGCTGATCTCCGGCAAGGCTGTGCTCAACCCTCGATGAGCGCCTGATAGGCGGCCGAATCGATGAGATCACCGAGCTGCGCTGAATCGGACATGGAAATCCGACAGATCCAGCCATCGCCGTAGGGATCGGAGTTGACGAGCTCAGGGTTGTCGGCGAGCTGGTCGTTGACCTCCACGATCTCTCCACTCAGCGGGGCGAATATGTCGGACACCGACTTGGTTGACTCGACCTCGCTGAAGGTGCCACCAGCCTCGACCGTTGCGCCCACGTCGGGTACATCGACAAAGACCACATCACCAAGAGCATCCTGGGCATAGTCGGTGATACCCACGGTCGCGATGTTGCCGTCGACGCTGACCCACTCGTGGTCGGCTGAGTACTTGAGTGATTCGGGAATGTTCATTCCAGAGAAACTAACGCAAGTCGGCGACCCCGCGTGAGACGAGCCGACATTCTCATCCCCGCACCAACTCTTCGATCCGCCGCGCGTATTCCGCAGCCAACCGGTTGGCCGAATCGGCACGACTGGCCTCGGCCAGCACCTGGGTGGTTGGCTCTTCCGGGTCGGGGAGAATGAGCGCCCAACCATCCTCGTGATGAATGCGAACTCCATCAACCAGATCGATCCGATGATCCTTGGCCTGCTCGACCAGGACCCTCATCACCGAGCCCTTCTGCTCCCACGGAGTGATGACGTCGCGGCTCGCCATGTGAACCGGCGCCAGGGAATCGACAATCTCTGAGAGACGACGATCACTGCGGGCCATCAGATCAACCAAGGACGCGAAAGTGGCGATCGCATCAAAGGCCGGCATGAAGCCGGGAATGATGAACTTTCCGTTCATGTCGGACGCCAAACACGCGAACGGATCGGACGCGGCCGCCATTATCGCCGCCGGCGAGGTCGGGGTCGACACCACGGTGCCACCACGGGACTCGACCATTTCGGTCGCATGGGTCGTGGCGGAGATGGGCAGCACGACCCGAGCACCCTCCAGGGATGAGCCACGTAGTGCGATCAGTGCCATCAGGGCCTGGTCGTCGGTGAGCCGTCGACCACGATCGTCGACGATCGTGAGCTGCTCCCCTCCCGGACTGAAGATCACCCCCAGCTCGGAACCCGAGGTTATGACCAGCTCCGACAAGCGTTGTGCGTGGGTGTGACGATTGAACGCGGCCACTCCCGCAGTGGAGACGAACGGGTTGATGGCCATCACCTCCGCCCCGAACTTGGACATCAGATTGGGCATCACGAACGACACCGACCCGAATCCGAAGTCGGTCACCATCTTCAGTCTTGCGCTTCGCAGCCGCGGAAGATCGACGGTCGACTCGATCGCGATCGCGTAGTGTTCAAGCGCCCTCGGTGCGTAGTCGATGTCGCCTATCTCGGTTGGGAACACCCGTCGGTAGTCTTCGCGGTTGAGAAGGCGCTCTATCTTTCGGTGCCCGTTCTCGGACATGTCGGCGCCATCGGAGTCGATGAACCCGATGATCACCGACTGGGCGTCGGTCTCGTCGAGTTGGAAGGTGATGGCACCGGCGATTGCCGGGCGACGGGTTATGAAGCGGGTGACCGGAAGCGGGGCCACCTCGAGGTCCTGGATCGATACCCCGGCGGCATTGAGCCCGGCCTGCAGAGAGCGCTTGAGCATGCGGGAAGAACGCGAGGAGTCACGGCTTGTGACCACGATCTCGCCTTGCTTGAGAGTGGATCCATAGGCCATCGCCAGACGGGTGACAAGCTCCGGAGTGATGTCGACATTGGCCAGGCCCCGTACGCCGTCGCGGCCGAACAGGCTTCGCGACCCCTTCGATTCCCACACGATCGAGGAGTTGATGGTGGCCCCGGATTCGATGGTCTTGAACGGGTAGATCTTGACACCGGAGCCAACAGTGGCGTGTTCACCGATGAAACATTCGTCACCGATGACGACTCCCTCGTCGGTGCGAACGCCCCGCCGTAGGTCGCACGCCCGTCCGATCACCGAGCCCCGCAGATGTACACCCTCGGCCAGGTAGGTGTTCTCGGCCACGACCACCCGTTCGAGATCCGCCTCGGCCCTCACTCGTACGTTGGCGCCGAGCACGGTGTAGGGACCAAGTCGGGCGCCACTCTCGATTCGGCAATTGTCCCCGATCACCGCCGGCCCGGTGACCTTGGCCTCCGGATGGATGATCACGTTCTCACCAACGTAGAAGTGATCGCGCTGTTCGAACCCGTTGATGTGGACCGAGACGGTGCCATCGAGGATGTCGGCATGGGCGCTGACGTATGACTCCAGGTTGCCAACGTCCTCCCAGTAGCCCTCGCCGATCGCGCCGTAGATCGGCTTTCCGTCACGCAGCAGCGCCGGGAACACCTCGCCCGAGAAATCGACCGGCCTGTCGACGTCTATGTAGTCGAAGATCTCGGGCTCGAGCACGAATATTCCGGTGTTGATGGTGTCGCTGAACACCTGCCCCCAACCGGGCTTCTCCAAGAAGCGCTCGATCGACCCGTCCTCACGCGTGATGACAATTCCGAACTCGAGAGGGTTCTCGACCCTGATCAGTCCAATGGTGGCCATCGCCTTCTTGGCCTGGTGGAATTCGACGATCTTGGTGAGATCGATGTCGGTTAGGACGTCTCCGGAGATCACCAGGAACGGCTCGTCGAGTTCGGCCATGGCGTTTCGCACGGAGCCGGCGGTTCCCAGCGGGGTTTCCTCGATGGCGTACACCATCCTCACGCCGAACTCCGAACCATCGCCGAACCAGTTGCGGATGACGTTCGGCATGAATGCGAGGGTCACCACGATCTCATCGAATCCATGACGCTTGAGCAGGTCGATGACGTGTTCCATCATCGGACGATTGGCCAGAGTCATCATGGGCTTCGGCACGTTGGAGGTGAGTGGACGGAGCCTGGTGCCCTCTCCACCGGCCATGATCACCGCCTTCATGTCGCTGACCTCATGTGAGGCACCTCATGCGTCAACCTCCGTCAGCCGACCTTAGTTGACCTGCGACCTTCCCTCGCGGAGAGCGGCACGGGCCAGCGGAACGTACTGCGCGGCCGACATGTAGCTGTAGATCAGCGAGGGAACAGCGATGATCCATCCGGCGGTACGGAACCAATCGGCGATGCTCACATCGGACGCCCCGGCCAGTAGGAACGGAAAGGCGAAGTAGAGCCCGAATGTGGCCACTTTCCCCCACCAGGTGACATCGATGCGGCGCGCACCCAGTGCACCGAGCACAAGACCGGCGGCGGCCACCAGAACCTCCCTTGCCAGTGCGGCGACGACCAACCACCAGGGAACCGAACCGTCGACGCCGACCGCCAGAATTCCCGTGATCAGAACAACCCTGTCGGTGACCGGATCTATCAGCTTGCCGAACTCACTCACCACGTTGAACCGTCTGGCCCACCAACCATCGACCCAGTCGGTGGCTCCGAGCAGGCCCCATAGCCAGGCGGCCTCGTATCGTTGGTCCTGCGAGAACAGCAGCCACAGGAAGACCGGCACGCCGGCGAGTCGGCCCAGCGAGATCAGGTTGGGCACCGTGACCAGCCGATCCTCGAATACCCCCAGCTGACGGGGTGTGTTCTCATCGTCCATGTTCGGCAGCCTACGATCTCGGTGTGCCCAGTATCTTCACCCGCATCATCAACGGCGAATTGCCGGCCCGATTTGTCTGGAAAGACCCAACCAGCGTGGCGTTTCTGCCGCTCGAGTCACTCAATCGTGGTCACGTTCTGGTGGTTCCCAGAATGGAAGTCGACCATTGGATCGATCTTCCGGCCGAAGTCGCGGCCCAACTCACGGTCGTGGCTCAAAGCATCGGCCGGGCCCAGCTCCAAGCGTTCTCCCCGAAGCGCATCGGGATGATGATCGTGGGTTTCGATGTGCCCCATGTGCATCTCCATGTGGTGCCGGTCGACAATCTCACTCACTTCGATTTCGCGTCGGCGAATCGCCATCCCGATCCGGCCGACCTCGATCGGACAGCCGAGATGCTCAGGTCGACGCTGAGGGCCAACGGGCATGCCGAACAGGTTCCCGACTGACCTGCACGATCACCGGCGGACACGCCTCACCCGCCGAGTTTCACGGGCTCGATCAGTTCGGCGCTGTTGTTTCTGACATTGTTCACGGCCCTTGACACCGGATGGAACTCGATCAGCCGCGACGGAGCTGGCACCAGCATCGACTGGAGCGCTTTGGTGTCGTGATTGGCGCGATCGAGCCATTGGTCCCACGAGGACGGGGGCAGCATCACCGGCATGCGGTGATGAATCTCCGCCACCTTGTCGTTGGGCTCACCGGTGATGATCGTGCATGAAAGGAGGCACATCGGCTCACCGTTGCCGCCGGTGGTGTGGGGATCGGTCCAGGATTCCCACAGTCCGGCAAATGCAAACGGGGCACCGTCGACCCGTCGGATGAAGATCGGTTGTTTGGAGCCGGACCCGTCATCCGGCGAGGCCCACTCGTAGAACCCGTCGGCCGGGATGATGCACCTTCTCCTGGCAAAGGCCCTTCTGAACGATGGCTTCTCCGCGATGGTCTCGGCCCGGGCGTTGATCAGTCGAGTACCGATCTTCGGATCTTTGGCCCAGCCCGGAACCAGTCCCCAGTGGAAGACATCGATGGTCCGGATGCCGTCGCTCTCGATCACCACCAGGATCCCCTGGGTGGGAGCCACGTTGTAGCTCACGAATTGGCCGAGGTCGGCCGGAGGTTGTTCTGCGCCGAAATAGTCGGCCAGTTGAGCGGCCGGGGTCGTGGAGATGAACCGACCGCACATATCAGGACCCGATCGGAGCGTCGGCGAGCACACAGCTGCCCGATCGGCCCTGATCGAGATCGAATGTGAGCCGATCACCCACCTTTCCGCCGAACGCGGGGATGGTCACCGCCGAATCTGCCGCAACCGAGATCGTGCCACGGGCCGACAGCACCTCGTATTTGCTGCCCGGATCCGATATCGATTGGATCCGCAACGCGTCGGCGAAACCGATCCCCCCCTCGGGTAGTTCCACCTGACCCTCGGGAGAGCGGAAGAGCACACGTCTGAACTCCAATCACTCCGGAGATAC
>CAZDYO010000009.1:0-16608 GCA_964509555.1 uncultured Acidimicrobiales bacterium | reverse complement strand
GGTGGGGGGTGGTCGGTCGGCGGGAGTGTTGTACGCCGTCTACCTGTCACTTGGCTGGTCGATGCTGGTCTTCATGCCGTGGCTGGTGAAGGACCTCGCGCTTGGCCAGCTGGCGTTGCTGTTGGTGGGGGGCGGTGCCTCCACGGTGGGCGCAATAGTCGTGGGGGCCCGGCGCCCCGACCCATGGTCGAACACCTTCGGCTACCACGAGATCTGGCACGTGTTCGTTGTCGTGGCCGTGTTGTTCCATGGCTGGATGGCGCTCTCGCTCGGTTGGTGAGTCGGTCGGCGCCTCAACCGTTCACCACCGCGTCGCTGCCGCCGTCGACGAACAACACTGATCCACAGGCGAATCTCGCCGGTGGTGAAAGCAGGAACACGATCCAGTCGGCGATCACGCCGGGTTCGGCCGGCCCGCCCACCGGTATCGGCAGGCTTTGCATCAGCGGACCGAAATCGGCGTCGGTGCGGCCTCCCTCGAGCAATGGGGTGTTGACCGCCCCCGGGGCCAGGACATTGAGTGAGATCCCCGATCCGATCCATTCAGCCGTCACCGCGGCCCGCCGGCACCATCGGGTGATGGCTGTCTTCGACGCTGCGTAGGCCACCGCCGAATCGAATGGTTGCTCGATCCCGGACACGATCCTGATCGCTTCCTCTTCCCTGTCGTCCATGAAGGCAGCCACGAGGTGATCCGGGATGTTGGGTGTGAGCGTGGTGGAGTTCGACCCGATCTGGACAACCTGGGACATCGAGGACGCCGCCAGAGCCGGTCTGAGGCCGGTCAGCAGATTCCGCGAGCCGAAGTAGTTGACCCGGGCCACGAGCGGTCCCCGCACGGGAGGACCGACTCCGGCCGCGGTGACCAGTCCGTCGAGGCGGCCGCGGCAGGATTCGATCGTCGCCTCCACCGCGTGGGCCCTGCCCTCGGGGGTGGAGAGATCACTGATCACCTCGGCGTCGTGAAGATCGATGCCGATCACCCGATGACCGGCCGCTTCGAGTTTGGCTCGTGTGGCAGCGCCGATTCCGGAAGCGGCCCCGCTCAGTGCATACGTGTACATGTGGACTTTCCCGGTGATCGGCGCCTTCGTCGGGGATCACGATGTCATAGACCGTCGTTCATGCGCCACACTGGTCTGATGGACACTGAACGTCGCCTCGCCCATCTGCATGCCGATGGCAACCGTCTGATCGAGATCGCGTCGGGGGCCCCCTCGGCGCCCGTTCCGTCCTGCCCCGGGTGGGACAACACGAAGTTGATGGTTCACTGCGGCCGGGTTTGGCATTCGGTGGCTTTGCACGTCGAACGTCTGGTCACCGAGATGGTCCCCCGATCCGAAGTTCCGGTTCCCGACAAGGGCGGCGAGGTCGAGTACGCCCGTGAGGCATTCGCCCATGTGGAGGGCGCGCTCCGGTCGGCCGATCCGGCTGCTTCGGTGTGGGCTTGGGCGGGCGATGGGACGGTCGGGTTCTACGTGCGTCGTATGCATCAGGAAACTCTTGTTCATCGCATCGATGCGGAGCAGGCCGCAGGCGTGGAATCGGATGTCGACGTGGCCGACGCTGCCGATGGCGTTGATGAGTTGGTACGGGTGTTGTTGCCCGTCAGGGCGTCCGAACCGCCGAGCGGCACCCTCCACCTCCATCAAACCGACGGCCCCGGCGAATGGATGCTCGCTACTGTCGACGGGCGGGTGTCGGCAACACTCGGTCACGACAAGGGCGATGCCGCGGTTCGCGCCGGTGCGGCTGATCTCCTGCTGGCAATGTGGCAGCGTCGCCCTCTCGATGGCCTCGAAATCTTCGGGGATCGGTCGATAGCCGAGGAGTGGATGGCTCTGTCGGCATGAACAACGAACCCAGACCCAAGCTTCTTGAGGGTGGAAGCAACCTCGACCAGGTGATGCCGGTCGTGTTGTTCATCGTCTTGTTCAACATCTTCAACATCACGGTGGCGGTGATCGCGGCCACCGCATGGTCGTTGAAGGCCGCCGTCTCCCGTCGACGTCGCGGCCTGACCATCGGATGGTGGCTCCCCACCGTCACGATTTATCTCATAGCCCGTTCAGCGATCACGATCATGGTCGAGCAGGAGATCGTCGATTTCGGGATCAGCTCGAAGGCGGTGTACTTCGGCATCGGTTTCGTCACGAAGATCCTGGTGGGTGTGGGCGTGGCCGTCACCATTTTCATCGGCCGGCCGGTGTTGGCCTGGGCGATTCCGAAAGTGGTGGAACTCCACGATGATCTGCTTGCCGACCCGCGATACATGCGAACCATGGCCTCGGCCACCTGGCTGATCGTGGTCTACGAGATCGGCTCCGGGATCTGGGATATCTGGTTGTTCAACAATTCCGGGTTCAACCTTTTCTTTCTCACCCGAAGCGTGTCCAACTTCGTGGTGTCCTTCGTGGCCATTTCCGCCGGTCTCATGTACATCGACCATCGGTTGGAACCCATCGAGACCTATCCCGGAATCGTCGAAGTGCTCGAGAGTTCCGGGCGCATCAAGGGATGACCGACGATTGGCGGGGGCCGATGGTGGTCCTCCACGATCACCTCGATGGTGGAGTCAGGCCGTCCACGATTCTCGATCTGGCCCGGTCCGCGGGTGTTGCCACACCGTGCGACGACGCCGGTTCGCTGGCTCGGTGGCTCACCATCGAGCCGGGCATGGAGTTCCGAGAGGCGTTCTCGCGCTTCGATCTGGTCATATCGGTGATGCAGACCCGGGAGTCGCTGCGAAGGGTGGCGCGTGAGGCTGCCGAGGATCTTGCTGCCGATGGCGTGATCCACGCAGAGCTACGGTTCGCACCGTTGGCCCACACCATCGGAGGCCTGTCCGGTTCGGATGTCCTGTCGGCCGTGTCGGATGGTTTCGACGACGCTCACGGTTCCGGCTTGAGCACCGGCCTGATCGCCTGTGCGTTGCGTGAACGACCGCCGGGAGAGTCCGTCGAGACCGCGCGGTTGGCAGCAGCCCACAGTGTCGACATGGTGGTCGGGTTTGATCTCGCCGGCGGAGAGGTCGGGCATCCCGCAAGCGAACATGCGGCTGCGCTGGCGATCGCCGCGGAGGCTGGTCTCGGCATCACCGTCCACGCCGGCGAGATGGACGGCGCCCATCAGGTTGCCGATGCCCTCGACACCTGCCGCCCGGCACGGATCGGTCACGGTTGGAGACTCATCGACGACTGCGGGATCGACAACGGTCGGATCGTGTCTCTCGGACCCATCGCCACGGCCGTGCGCGACGCCTCGATTCCGCTGGAGATCTGTCTCACATCCAATGCCTGCCTCGGATTGCCCGTTCGGGATCACCCGTTGAGGATGCTGTTCGATGCCGGATTCAAGATCACCCTCAGCCCCGATGATCGCAGCATCACCACCACGACCCCGTCGCGGGAGCACAACCTTGCGGCCACCGTCCACGGATTCTCACGACCGGAGTTGTCGGTGCTCAACGAACGTGCCGCGTTGTCGATCTTCGGGCCTGATGATCTGAGACGGGATTTGTCCTCACGGGTCACGGCCGGTTGGGACTCCACACCTCTTCGGCTCGTTCACATGGCCCGGCGCCCGGTGTGGGAGTCGTCGCGCTCCACCGGCGCGTACCTGCCCACCGAGTTCAGCCGCGACGGGTTCATTCACCTGTCGGCATTGCATCAGGTGCTGTCGCCGGCGAACACCATCTACCGGGGTTCGGATGACCTGGTTGCGTTGGTGATCGACGCCGGCATGGTCCACGACGCCATTGTCTGGGAGGACGGCGCCGGCACGCTCGAGCGATTCCCGCATTTGTACTCGGCGTTGCCGATGGAGGCCGTGCTCGCCGAGGTCGACCTGGTTGCGTCGCCCGATGGGACCTTCCTGCTACCCGGCGAACTGGTGAAGGCCGTGAGGCGCTGAATCGGCTCAGAGTCGGCGTACACCCTCGGGCACCACCACGGCCTGCTGTCTGTCGGACGACGCGTCGATGTCGATTCGGGCTTCGATCACCCACTCGTTGAACCCGTCGGGGTCGCAGAGCGTCTGGCGAACAGCACCGGAATCGAAATCGATCGATATCCAGTTTCTGGATCTGGCATCGCCGTCGACCACGATGGAATCGTGGTCGTTCCAGTAGGCGCGCATCTGTTCGACGAGTTCGTCGGCGGTCCACGGGCCGGGTTCGGCAAGCGAGCGCACCAGCTCGCCGGCTTTGTGGCGCGACAACAACCCGACCCATCTGAACATCTCGTTTCTGATCATCACACCGAACGCCCGCCGATTGTGGGTGATGTCAGGTGACTCCGGGGGAGCCGGCTCGTCGCCGGAATCAGTCGGATTCCGCAGACGCTCCCACTCGTCTATGAGGCTTGAGTCGACATGGCGAATGGTGGCACCCAGCCATTCCACAATGTCGTCGAGATCCTCGGTGGAGTGATCGGCCGGCACGGTCTGCACGAGTGTCTTGTAGCAGTCGGTCAGGTAGCGAAGCAGGAGCCCCTCGGACCGTTTCAGGCCGTAGCGGTTGACGTACTGGTTGAAGGTCTCGGCATGTTCGAGCATCTCGCGGGCGATCGACTTGGGGCTTACCCGCTCGCGGCCGACCCATGGATGATGGCGGGCGAACATCTCGAATGCCGGCTCGATGAATTCGGCTTCCGGTTTCGGCCAGGTGAGCTTCTCGAGCTGTTCCATGCGTTGCTCGTATTCGACCCCTTGCGACTTGAGGTCGCTCACCAACTGGTCCTTGGCCTTGTCGAGTTGAGCGAACAGGATGGTCATCGGGTCGTCGAGCACCGACTCGACGAGGCTCAACACCTGCAGGTGGTGATCGGGCGCGTCGGGGTCGAGGGCTTCGATTGCCTCGACCACGAAAAGGGCCAGCGGCTGATTCAACCGGAAGTCGTCCTGCAGGTCGAGGTTGATCCGAACCGGCCGGCCGAGTTCGTCGGGCGTGTCGAGAATCTCGATGATGTCGGCTTCAACCAGGGACCGAAACACCGAAACCGTCCGGCGAATGTGTCGACGCTGATTCTTGCGGGTCTCGTGATTGTCGACCAGCAGCCGCTTCATCGCCGAGCAGCCGTCGCCGGGGCGATCGAGCATGTTCAGGAGCATGGCGTGGCTCACCGCAAAGCTGGAGGTGAGAGTCTCCGGAGTGCCGTTCCGGAGCCTGGCGAGGGTGTCACCGTCCCAGTGTGCGTAACCCTTCTCGGGGGGTTTGCGCTTGACCAACTTCCGCTTCTTCCTGGGATCGTGTTCGGCTTTCGCTGCGGCCTTCTTGTTTTCGACCACGTGCTCGGGGGCCTGCACGAGCACGGAACCGGCGGTGTCGAACCCCTTGCGTCCGGCCCGGCCGGCGATCTGCTGAAAATCACGCACGCTCAACACCCGCACCCGTCGACCGTCGTACTTGCAAAGCTTGCTGAACAGCACGGTTCGGATCGGCACGTTGATCCCGACCCCGAGGGTGTCGGTGCCGCAGATGAGCTTGAGCAGGCCCTGCTGAGCGAGCTTCTCGACCAGCAATCGGTACTTGGGCAGCAGTCCCGCGTGGTGGAGCCCTATGCCTGCCTGCACGAATCGTCGAAGGTCCTTGCCGATCGGAGTGTCGAATCTGAACCCGCCGATCGCCTCCTTGACGGCACTCTTTTCGTCCTTGGTGAGAACATCGAGGCTGGTGAGGCTCTGGGCCCGGGCCGCGGCATCCTTCTGGGTGAAGTGGACGACGTATACGGGCACCCGACCGTCGGACAGCAGATCCGTGATCGAGTCGAGAAGGGTGGTCTCGCGATACTCGAAATCGAGCGGCACCGGTCGTTCGCTGCTGTCGACCAGAGTTGTTTGACGACCCGTTCTGGAGGTGAGATCCGATCGCAGAAACGAGGTGTCCCCGAGGGTTGCCGACATGAGCAGGAACTGAGCTTTGGGGAGTTCGAGCAGAGGGACCTGCCAAGCCCAGCCCCTGTCGCGATCGCCGTAGTAGTGGAACTCATCCATCACCACCAGATCCGCGTTGGTGTCGGCCCCGCTTCGAAGCGACATGTTGGCCAGGATCTCCGCGGTGCACACGATGACGGGTGCGGCGGAATTGACGCTGGCATCTCCGGTGATCATCCCCACATTGTCGGCACCGAGTTGCCTGGTCATCTCGAAGAACTTCTCGCTCACCAGGGCTTTCACCGGTGCGGTGTAGAAGGCCCGCTTGCCGGCGGCGATCATCGAGAACGCCCCGGCCAAGCCAACCAGTGACTTGCCCGACCCTGTCGGAGTGGCCAGCACGACGTTGTCGCCTGAGAGGAGTGAGACCACGGCCTCTTCCTGGTGGGGATAGAGCGTGATGCCCGAGGAGTCGGCCCATTCCAGAAATGCCATCAGGACATCGTCGTTTGATGCATGCCGGCCGGATGTGGCGCTGGGCAGGAAGTCGATCAGCGATGATGTTGTCACTTGGAGGGGACGAGCCTCACGTGTGATTCGCGCAGCCCGTAGACGAACGCGTTCGGCATCTCGACATGGGGTTTGCCGGGTATGCGTTCGATCGATTCGACAGCTGCGACAAGCTGCTCGAAGAATGTCCTTATCTCGAGGCGGGCAAGGGATGCACCCAAACAGAAGTGTGTGCCGAAGCCGAATGAGAGGTGGTTGTTGGGGGAGCGCGTGACATCGAAAAGATCGGGCTGGTCGAAGTGATTCGGATCGCGATTGGCGCTGCCGTACATGAGAATCACCTGCTGGCCCTCACGGATGGTCTGCCCGTGGAGCTCGACGTCGCGGGTGGCTGTACGGGTGAAGTTGTGAACGGGGGTGACCCACCGCACGAACTCCTCGACAGCGAGGTCCATGTCGGCGCCCTGTTTCAGCAGCGCCCACTGTTCGGGCTGCTGCGCCAACTCGAGAATGGTTCTGGCTATCACGGTGCGGGTGGTTTCGGCTCCACCGTCGAGAACCAGGAGACAGTCGGAGATGATCTGGTCGAGCCCGAACGGCACCCCGCCGACGATACCCCCGGTGTTGTGTTCGGCTTCGATCCAGACGGACATGACGTCGTCGGCCGGGCAGGACGACTTATCGCCGTACAGGTCGGCGCATGCCTGGGCAAACTCCATCGCCGCGATGGTGCCGGCTTCGTCGAAGTATCGCGGGCCGCCCCCCAGGGCAATGGTGGTCTCTGACCAATGCTGGAGCTTCGGCCACATTTCGTGGGGAAAGCCGAGAAGCATGGTGATCATCATCGCCGGTAGGGGTGCGGCCAGATCGGCGACCACGTCGACATCGCCCTTTGCCAGTGCCGGTTCGAGCAGCGATGCGACCGTGTCGGCCACATGGTCCTCCCATTTGGTGACCGCTCTCGGTGTGAATCTCCGCGAGATCAGATTTCGGCGGGCGCTGTGAAGCGGGTCGTCGGTGCCGATGATCGACGGGTCGGCGGGGATGTTGGGGCGGTATCCACCCTGACCCTGACCGGAGTTGATGAAGGTCGTCTTGTCCTTTTCGATCGCCACGATGTCGTCGTAGCGGGTGATCACCCAAAGGTCGTTGATCTCGTCGCGGTGGCAGGGGGAATTCTCGCGGAGCCACGCGTAACGGGACCAGGGATCGTCGACGTAGAACGATCCGTCGAGAATGTCGAGAGGACGGGGATCGATCAGAACCATCGCCGAACTCTACGTCGACATGGCCCCAGGATCTGAATCGCCGCCCAATGCCGCGCCGAGCTCAGGGTCAGTACTGGCCCTTGCTCGACAGCACCACGGGAATGGTGCGGGCGAGAATTGTGAGATCGGTGAGCAGGCTCCAGTTGTCGACGTAGTAGAGGTCGAGTTGGGCGTAGAGCGAATCGTGGTCGGTGTCCGAGCGGCCCTTGACCTGCCACATGCCGGTGATCCCCGGCTTGACCCGCAGGCGGTTGTGTAGTTCCTTGTCCCATGTCTCGGCCTCACGGGGCAGTGCCGGCCTGGGTCCGACGAGGCTCATGTCGCCTCGGATGACGTTGAGAAGTTGCGGAAGCTCGTCGATGGAGAGCTTCCGAAGGATCCGGCCGACCCCGGTGATTCGAGGATCGTCGCGCATCTTGAACAGGGGCCCGGTTGACTGGGTGTGGGGCAGAAGATCGGCGAGAAGATCCTCGGCATCGACAACCATGGGTCGTAGCTTGAGCATCTCGAACAGGTTGCCGTCGCAGCCGACCCGGGGCTGTCGGAACAGAACCGGGCCGGAGCTGTTGACCTTGATGGCGATGGCGGCTGCCGCCATTATCGGCAGGGTGAGGAGCAGGACGATTCCGGCCACGACGATGTCGAACATCCGCTTGGCTCTGGGGCGCCATCCGGTGCGCATCACCGGCTCGATGTACATCATCGGCATCCTGCCCACCGGTCGGATGGTGAGGCGATGCGCGGCGATGTCGCACAGGGTGGACGAGAGCTCCACGTGGACCCCGTATTCGGTGAGTGCCCGAATGAGCCGGTTGGAGGTGCCGATGTCGATGGCTGTGGCCGCGATGATGATGCTTGACGAGCCGACGGTTTCGATGGCCCTGATGACCTTCGACGGGTCGCCCAGCATGGCCAGCGGGGACTCACCCGGTTGGGTTTCGACGATGTCCTCGACGAACCCCTCGAAGCGATATCCGAGGCTTGGGTCGGCCTTGAGCATGTCGCGCACGAGTTTGCCCTCGGCATTTCGCCCGGCGATCAGCATCGGGCGGAGCATCGAACCGTTTCGGCGGGCCCGATCGAACAGTGAACGGGCCACCAATCGCTCGACAACCGTGAGTGACACAACCATGATCCAGGCGATGAGGAGCCAGTATCGACCGATCTCGACCTTCACGAGAATGCTGAGGCCCATGGTCAGGAGAATTCCGATGGAAACTGCTCTGACCACCCGCACCATCTCGTCGACTCGCCGGCTCAGATAGCGGGCTCTGTAGAGAAGTTGCTGGGTGAACGTGGCCGGCCACAGAGGCAGGCTTACCAGCGCCAGGCCGGTGTATTGGGCCCGGGTTGTCGGATCCCCGGGATTGAAATGCGCGTTGACCCATGCGGCGACGACCAGTGAGACGGTGACCATCAACAAGTCGGCCATGACCAAGGCGGCCTTGGAAGCGTTGAATCGACCGGCCCGGGGTATGGGCATGGGCAGGGTCTTGTTGTCCGGATAGAGGACGACATCATGTGTCGGCGTCTTTGCCCTGGTCTCGATATCGGATACAGCCATTTCGGCCCTGCGCTCGATGGTGCGCGGATCAGGCCGGGACCGTCCCGACCACCCCAGTTTTCTTGATTCCGTCTTCAATCGGCCACCGCTGACCGAATTGAAGGAGTTTGCCACAGAGTGTGGTGTGAATGGTGACGATTTGATGTCATTGTCGAGTTTCGGGCCACAAGGGGTGTTGTCGGGCGGTCATTGTCGCAGCGCGTGGTTGGCTGTTGGCGGATGGTGACGACGCTCAATTGGTGGGCAGCCAGATGAGGCGAAGCTCCTCGATGGTGATGTCGGCCTTCTCGAGCGGGACACGGCGGTCCTCGATGGCCGATGCGGCCTCATCCCAGGCGTCACGGCTCTCTGCCAGGGAGTCTTCGAGGGCCGCGGCCAGATCCTCCAACTTGTCGAGGTTGTCTTCGAGTCGGTTCTTGGCGGTCTCCACCCTTTGCTTGGCGTTGGAGCTCATGCGCCGCTTGCCGGAGGCCCGTTTGAGTCCGCCCATCAGGCTACGCGAGCTCCTGCGTCCACCCAACAACCCGCCCACGAGGTCGATGGCGCCGCTCAGCAACTCATTCTGTTTCCGGTCGTGAGCGTCGGACTGCAGTTCCCTCACGCGGTCCTCCGCCTTGTCGATCGCGGCCTGGACCCGATCCTGTTTCTTCGCCATCGCCTGGCGCAACTTGTCGGCTTCCCGATCGGCTTGGTCGTCGGCTTCGCGGGCGCAGCGCTGCCCGAACTGTTCCCTGGTCTCACCGACTCGGGAAAACAATTTGAGCTCCCGATTCCTGAACAACTCGAGTTCCTCGTTGCGATAAATCCGGTCCTTCAGGGAGGATCTCACCTTGGTGAAGAATGTCTTGGTGTGGATCTTCGCGTCGGGCACCACATAGACCGCCCCAGCGGGCGGCTCGGTTCGGAAGTCGCGTCTGTCGTAGTCGACCGGGGTGAAGTCCTGTCCGCTCACGGACTCGGCCAGCGGGTGAGCCACAGCCTCCCACTCGCTTTCGTGACGCAGATCGTCGGCTGACTCGTCGAACAGCATTCGCACCCGGCAGGCGAGCGCGGGCACGAGCCTGTGCCCCCCGGGCACGGCTCCCAGCGAGGCGGCCCACTCGGCGGCCGGATCGGCGTACGCCACCTGCACTCCGTCGGCGACCTCGGGCGCCACGGTTGTCTCGTCGTCGGCCAGGACCGGCGACGCGGGAGCCGTGGTGTCGGGGGCCGATTGTTCGGTGGCCGGGGACCCGGAAGTCGGAGCCGAGTCGGGCTGAACGGAGGGTGAGGCCGGCCGTTTGCCGTCCATGAGTCGGGAGATCTGCTCGCGGGTGAGCGGTCCGGGCAGATACGACATCGCCCAACGGGTGCCGAAGGTGGTGGGCGCACCGCCCTTGGTGGAGTGGAGAAGGAACTTCCGTTTGCCAAGGGCGCCGATGACGTCGCTTACCGCGTCGATGTCGACGTCGCCACCCGCTGATCTCATCCCTTCGAGCAGACGACCCTTGTCGCGTTCGGTCTGGAGTCGGCCGACCATCCAGGTGCCGGCGTTGCTGATCGCCTTGTAGTCGAGATCGACGGGGTTCTGTGTGGACAGCACCATGCCCACCCCGAATGCCCTGGCCTGCTTCAAGATGGTGAGAATCGGCCGTTTGGCGGGCGGGGCCGCGGTCGGAGGCACGAACCCGAACACCTCGTCCATGTACACCAGCGCTCGCAGGTCGGGACTGCCGGGTTGCGATCGCATCCAGGTGACCAGTTTGGAGAGCACCAGGGTGACCACGAACTGACGCTCGTCGTCGCTCAGATGGGCTATCGACACGATGGCACATCTGGGTTGGCCACCGGGTGCGTGGAGCATCGATTCGATGTCGAGTGCCGCTCCCTCTCCCCATGAAGCGAACGAGGGGGATGCCAGCAGGCCGTTGAGCTTCATGGCCAGCGAGGTTCGATCCGATGGCGGGAAGAACGTATCGAGTTGGATCACACCGAGCTTGCGCATCGGGGGGTCCTGCACCTGGGCGATGAGCCGGGGAAGATCCATTGCCGTACCGTTGGCCCAGGCATTGCTCACCAGGTTGGCCAACAACACATGCTCCCGCCCCGACAGCGGGTCGGAAGTGACCCCGACCAGGCCGAGCAGACCCTGTACCAATCCGTTGATCTCGTCCTGGAGGGACTCGGGATCGGCGCCGCTGGCGGGTGGGGCCATGTCGCCGATCACGTTGAGCGGTACCCCGGAGTGGGAGCCCGGGGTGTAGATGGTGAAGTCGGCCCCGTCCACCAATCGGGACAGGCGGTCCTTCCCAATGCCCGACTTGGCGAGCCCCGACTCCCACAATTCGGCTGTCGACTCCGCAAGCTGATCGAGGCTGATGCCATCGCGCTCTGCCTGTCGCTCGTTGACCCAGGGTTTGAAGTCGGGCGCGGCAAGGTTTGGGAAGGCCAGGAGAAGATTCCCCATGTCGCCCTTGGGGTCGATCACCAAGGTGGGGATGCCCTGCAGCAGCGCTTCCTCGAGCAGGCATATTCCGAGCCCGGTCTTGCCGGATCCGGTCATACCGACGATCACACCGTGGGTGGTGAGATCGGCCGAATCGTAGAGGATCCGTTCGTCTCCGATCGGATCACCGGATGCGGGATCGATCACCGGACCCAAGTAGAGACGGCCCGGATCAACCTCGATGCTGCTGGTTTCCATTGCTTCGCGGACCTCGTGATCTCATGAACTTAGTGGTGATGGCACCCGCGCCCCGGTTCAGCTCAGGCGTTCGATGATCATCGACATGCCCTGACCGCCGCCGATGCACATCGACTCCATCCCGATGGTCTTGTCGGCGTCCTGAAGACCGTTGATCAATGTGGTCATGATACGGCTACCGGTCATCCCGAACGGATGCCCGAGGGCGATCGCCCCACCGTTGGGATTGAGCTTGTCGATATCGATCCCGAGTTCGTCGGCACTCGGCAGAACCTGAGCGGCGAAGGCCTCGTTGATCTCAACGATGTCGATGTCGTCGATGGTCATTCCTGCACGGCCCATGGCCTGTCGACAGGCCCCGACCGGGCCGAGACCCATGATCTCGGGATTCACGGCCGAGACGCCGCTGGCGATGATCCTGGCCAAGGGAGTGATACCCAGTTCGGCGGCCCTGGTATCGGACATGACCACCACGGCCGCGGCGCCGTCGTTGAGCGGGCAGGCGTTGCCGGCGGTGACGGTGCCATCGGCCCGAAACACCGGGCGGAGCTGGGAGACCTTCTCATAGGTGGTGCCGGCACGAATGCCATCATCGGTGCTCACCACGGTCCCGTCGGGGAGCGTGTAGGGGGTGATCTCACGCTCGAAGAAGCCGCGGTCGCGGGCGGCCTCGGCACGGTTCTGCGAGAGAACCCCGAACTCGTCCTGGGCCTGCCGGGACACTCCCTTGAGCTGAGCGACATTCTCTGCTGTCTGTCCCATGGCGATGTACACATCGGGCACGCCGTCGATCGGGGTCCATGGCTCGGAGCCCTCCTCCTGCCGGGATGCGGTGCGGGCCTCGGCGGCGGCAAATGTCTCGTTGTGGGAACCGGTGTCGGCGGCCCCATGCATGTAGCGGCTGACGGTCTCGACCCCGCCGGACACGAAGCAGTCGCCCTCGCCGGCCTTGATGGCGTGGGCCGCCATGCGGATGGTCTGAAGAGACGATGAGCAGTAACGATTGACGGTGACCCCGGGGATCTCCAACCCGAGCATGGCCGATATCACTCTGGCGATGTTGTAGCCGCCCTCACCCGCAGGCTGGCCGATTCCCCACATGACGTCCTCGACCTCGCTGGGATCGAGCTGCGGCACCTTGCCAAGCACGTCCTTGAAAATGAACGCCGAAAGATCGTCGGTACGGGCATCCACGAGCGATCCCTTGTTGGCGCGACCAATCGGGGTACGCGCCGTTGCGACGATTACAGCTTCTGCCATGGGGGTTCTCCTCGCTCGGATGTTCAGCCGAGGCTAGGCAGTGCTCGGCGCATTCACCAATTGTGAACCCTCCACAATCGGCGGAAATTGCCGAATGGTCGAGGGTATGGATTCTTCGGTGGGGTTCTCTGATCGCGATTCGGCTGTTCGCGGTGTCGCCCTGGCGTCGGTTGCGGCGACCGGCGTGTTGTTCGTGCTGCCCATCGGTCCGACTCCCACCCTCCTGGCGTCCGAGATCGGATCCACAGCGGCGGCAACGGTTCTGCTTGTTGCGCTCGGAACCGTGGTCTGGCTGTCGACCGGGATCGATCGGGCTGCCTGGACGATCACATTCGTGTCGTCGGGGTCGCTCGTGGCCCTCTACCTGATCGACCCGGTGAGGCCCGGATCATCCGCCACCGAATTCTCGAGTGCATTCATCATCGGACCCGCAGTGGGGCTCGCGCAGATCATCGCGCTGTCCCTTCTGGCCCGTCGGGTGGTGCGATCGGTTCCGCTGGTGAGGCTGGTTCTCGACTCCATGTGGCTGGCCACGTCAGGACTGCTGATCACGTGGAGTGTCGTCGCCGGCCCGGTGGTGAATCGGGCCGATATCGGCGCTTGGCCCACCGCGACCCTGGTGATGCAGGCATTGGTCATTGCACTACTGGGAGGGCTCATCGCCGGCCTGATGATTCTTGCCGATGGTCCGGGCCGCATCGCTCTCGCCGTCATGGCGGTTCCGGCCGGTGCGATCGCCGTCATGCAGATCGTGTACGGCCGGGCCTACATCGACGGCCGTCTCGAGGTGGGCGGCGTTGCCGATTTCCTCCTCCCACTGTCGTTTTCGATGGCCGCAGTGGCCACCCTCGAATGGCGGCGGGCCCGCCTCATCAGGCCCCGGGCCATTCGTCCGGGTGACGGTCAGATG
Source organism: uncultured Acidimicrobiales bacterium (assembly GCA_964509555.1). GTDB lineage: Bacteria > Actinomycetota > Acidimicrobiia > Acidimicrobiales > Aldehydirespiratoraceae > SZUA-87. The sequence continues at coordinate 2,542 of CAZDYO010000009.1, read as the reverse complement.
GCCATCACGCTCGTTCCGCTGGCCATCTGGGGTGCGGCAGTGGCGATGTCGAGACTGTCGGCCATTCCGGAACAGGGTCTGCTCGGAGTGGTGATCGGGGCGGTCGCCGTGGTGCGGTTGATAGTGCTTGTGTCGGAGAACGCCAGGATGGCTGCGGACCTTCACCAGCAGAACACGCGGGACCACCTCACGGGGCTACCGAACCTGGCGGCCTTCGATGCGAGCATCAGGGATCTGTCGGATGGGCCGGCCGGTCTGATACTCGTGGACATCGATCGGTTCAAGGCGGTGAACGACACTCTCGGGCACATCGCCGGTGATCGGTTGCTGGTGTTGGTCGGGCAGCGAATAGAGCTTGCCGTCGGACCGGGATGGACCGCCGGTCGCTTGGCCGGAGCCGAGTTCGTGGTGCTCACCAGCGAGGAGACCGACACGCAGAGCGTTGCCGAGGTGGGTCGACGCATAATCGAACGGCTGTCACTTCCGTTTCACATCGATGGACGTGAAGCATGGCTCGGGGCCAGTGTCGGTGTGGCTTCGACAGACGATGGACTGCATCCGAGCGAGCTGCTCGACGTGGCCGATCTGGCTCTGCGCTCAGCGGCCGGCAAAGCCCGTGGGCAGGTTGTGGTCGCCGACGGTGAGGTGGTTCGTCGGGCCCGAAGCAGGGGATCCCTCGAGGTCGGCATCCGCCATGCGGTCGAACGCGATGAGTTCTTCACCGTGTTCCAACCGAAGGTCGATCTGGCCACGGGCGCGATGGTCGGGGTCGAGGCGCTGGTCCGATGGGACCGACCCGGCGTTGGGATCGTGCCCCCCGACGAGTTCATCTCGGTCGCCGAGACCACCGGCCTGATCTCGCGAATCGATGGCTGGGTACTCGACGACTCGCTCAATCATCTCCGTGTCTGGAACGAGGAGCGCGGCAAACTGCCGAGGCTCAAGCTGTCGGCCAACATGAGTGCATGGCAGCTGGCCAGGATCGATGTGGATGTGGAGGTGGGCAGAGCCATTTCACGGACGGGAGGGGTCGATCCCGCCCAGGTCATCATCGAGCTGACGGAGACCCTGCTCATCGACGACCCCGACATCGTGGCCCGGAGACTCGAGAAGCTCCGGGGCACAGGCGTGGGAATCTCGGTGGACGACTTCGGCGCCGGATTCACCTCGGTCGCCTATCTCCGAAAGTTCCCGGTGTCGGAGGTCAAGATCGATCGTGATCTTGTGTGGGAACTGGATGGCACCGACCGCGACGATGTGTCCTTGGCCGCGGCTGTCATCGCGCTCGCGAACGCCATCAATCTCGACGTTGTCGCCGAAGGCGTCGAGACGATTCAGCAGGCCCGGTCGCTCCGTCGGCTCGGCGCTCGGATCGCGCAGGGCTACCTCTTCGCGAAGCCCCTGCGTGCTGAGGAAATCGACGCGATCATCGCCGAGCCGTACCCGTTCGCCCATCTCACCCCGGCCGCCGGGAACAGGCCCGACGGTTCACCGTCGGTCGAGGGCCGGTCTGCATCGTCTCGTACCTGACCTGCCCCCAGGGCTAGGCTCCGCGCTGATCACAGCGGACCGTATCCAAGCGCTGGGGGAGTGATGGCATCGATCGACAAAGACCGTGAGTGGCGATTGCTGATAGCAGGCGAGTGGGTCGAGCCCGAACTCGGCACCTACGAGATCATCGACCCTCACACCACGCAGGTGATGGGCCATGCGCCCGAGGCGAGCGTTGCCCAGGCTGAAGCCGCCGCATCGGCGGCACGCCACGCGTCATCGGCATGGAAGGGACTGAGTCGTGGGGAGCGGTGCGATCACCTTTCACGTCTGGCCGATGTCCTGGAAGCCGACTCGCCGGCGTGGGTGTCCCTGGTGCGGGCCGAGACCGGTGCCACCGCCAAGATCGCCGCCACCTTGCAGGTTGGTGGACCGTTCATCGACAGGTTCCGCTACTACTCGCGTCCGATCAACCTCGACGAGGCGCTCCCGCCCATACCCCAGGGTCAGACCGGGCTCGGTCCGGCCGGGCTCGTGAGCGCGATGGTCCATCGCCAACCCGTCGGTGTGGTGGCCGCGATCACTCCCTACAACTTTCCGCTCACCAACGTTGCCGGAAAGATCGCCCCGGCGTTGGCTGCCGGGAACACCGTGGTGATCAAGCCCGCTCCCCAGGACCCGCTGGGAATCCTCATGCTTGGTGAGGCCGTGAAAAAGGCCGGCTTGCCGGATGGGGTGGTCAACATCATCACCGGTTCCGGCCCGGAGGCACCCGCCGCTCTCGTGGCGTCAAGAGACGTCGACATGATCTCGTTCACCGGGTCGTCGCCGGTGGGAACACAGATCATGCGCGACGGCGCTCCCACCATGAAGCGGTTGCTGATGGAGCTTGGCGGAAAGGGAGCCCTGGTGATGACCGAGGACGCCGATGTCAACGCGGCATGCCAGGCGATCGCGTCGGTGTGGGGATTCCACTCAGGCCAGATCTGCACCGCCCCGACGCGGGTGATCTGCCATCGCAGCATCTACGACAAGACCGTGGAGACTCTCA